>JALOMF010000204.1 GCA_025455635.1 Saprospiraceae bacterium
GCTAAATATACTTATGGCGTATTGGAGCGTCAGTTCCGTAATATGTTTGAAGTAGCTAGCCACAAGCACGGCGTAACAGGTACTGTACTTTTGCAGCTGCTTGAATCAAGGCTTGACAATACGGTTTTCCGTTTGGGCTTGGCTCCAACTCGTCGTGCAGCCAGGCAACTGGTTTCGCACCGTCACATTGTTGTAAATGGTGTTTTGACCAATGTCCCTTCTTTTCACCTCCGCCCCGGTGATGTAGTTGAAGTGAGAGGACAATCTAAGAACCTTGATTTGGTAAGGGATCAAGTGGGTAAAAGAACTGATGTGAAGAAATTTGGTTGGCTTGAGTTCAATGCCGATAAAATGCAAGGTACTTTTCTCGCATACCCTGAAAGGGAACAAATACCTGAGAAGTTGAACGAGCAGTTAATCGTTGAACTTTACTCTAAGTAATGATGATACAATGGTTTGGCAGGCTACGGCAACGTAGCCTGCCAAACCTGTTTTATTTTCGTGACGATACATCCTCTATTTTGCAGATTTTCCGCAAATCATTTTGATACCGAACAAACGGTTATTTCCTTCATCCTATCTAAAGACTTCTTCAATATATGAGCATCTTAAATTTCCAAAAGCCTGACAAAATCATGATGCAGAAAGCAAACGATTTCGAGGGCATCTTTGAATTCAGGCCCTTGGAACCAGGCTTTGGCCAAACCATTGGCAACTCGCTTAGAAGAATTCTCCTTTCCTCTTTGGAAGGGTATGCTATTTCCGCTGTGCGTATTGCAGGTGTTGACCATGAATTTGCCACTATTAAGGGCGTTGTAGAAGACGTGCTTGACATTATATTGAACCTGAAGCAGGTGCGATTGAAACAGCTGATTTCAGGAGAAGACCTCGCCTCCGAGAAAATTTACCTGACTATTTCCGGTAAGGAAGAATTTCGGGCAGGTGACATTGAAGAGCACACCAACGTATTCAAAGTCATGAATCCAGACTTGCTCATTTGCAGGATGGAGCCATTCGTCAATTTGGAAATGGAGTTTACCATTACTAAAGGTCGTGGATATGTGCCTGCTGGTGAAAACCTGCCTAAGGATTCCCCAATCGGTGTGATTCCGTTGGATGCCATCTATACCCCTATCAAAAACGTATCTTACAAAATCGAGAATACCCGGGTAGGTCAGCGCACTGACTACGAGCAGTTGACCTTGGAAGTCAAGACCGATGGCACTATTCACCCAGAAGATGCTGTGAAGGAAGCTTCTCGAATCATGATTCACCACCTCATGCTCATCACTGACGAGTATATCAGCATACCTGACGATACTGGTCGCCGTGACGATGTAGTGGATGAGCACGTGCTGCACATGCGCAAATTGCTCAAGACAAGCCTTGAAGACCTCGACCTCTCTGTACGTGCATACAACTGCCTCAAGGCAGCTAAAATCAATACCTTGGCAGAATTGGTACGCTACGACACCCACGAACTCTTGAAGTTTAGGAACTTCGGTAAGAAGTCGTTGGTAGAAATCGAAGAGCTGTTGCAAGACAAGGGTTTGACCTTCGGCATGGATTTGTCGAAATACAAACTTGACGAAGAATAAAAATTAGATTGCTGGACTGGAATCCAGTTTCAGTGGTCAGTTGCAGTTACTGAAGTGTTTGAAACTAATTGGTTCTTTCCTTTTAGTTTCAAAATCCAGTGCTGCGAAGTTCACCAAAATAAAATTAAATCAAAGCCATGAGACACGGCAACAAGATTAAGAAGCTCGGCAGGACGATGGAACATCGTGAGGCCATGTTAGCGAACATGTCTAATTCACTGATTGAGCACAAGCGCATCGAAACCACAATTCAAAAGGCTAAAGCGCTTCGCCGCTATATTGAGCCAATTATCACGAGGGCCAAAGACAATACCACACATTCTCGTAGGATAGTATTCGGTCACTTGCAAAGCAAGGAAGCCATCAAAGAACTTTATGGCCCGATAGCAGCAGCTGTAGGCGATCGTCCAGGTGGCTATGTGCGCATTATACGCACTGGCATCCGACATGGTGATGCCGCCGAAATGGCTTTGATTGAATTGGTGGACTTCAACCAGGATTACAACGGACAAGCCAAGGCTGGCGAAGAGAGCAAGGGCAAAAAGCGCCGTACCCGTAGGAGCGGTGCGGCTAAAGCTGCTGCTGTTTCTGCCCCAGTTGTAGCTGCTGTTGCCACACAAGTAGTTGAAGCCGAAGCTGCCGTAAACGATGTATCCGAAGAGGCGAACGACATCGTTGAAGATGCTCAAATGGATGAAACAGTATCTCCTGAAAAGAAGGACGAAGAATAGTACCAGTGGTGAACATCATTGGCAGTTAACGGGCGGGCTCATTTGAGTGCCGCCCGTTTGCTTTTGGGCGAGGTGGCAAACGATTCAGGACGCTCCAACAGCTGGCAAATCCCTTTATGCAACTATATCCTATTTTTGAATTAATTTTACCTAAGAATTTCGTGAAATAGTTTTCAAATGGATTGGTTTGAAACGGAATTAACCTTTCATGTTTTCAAATTATCTGCTTTAAAACTAATCACCAATACCCGAGTAACAGCTATTCGTATTAAAGAAAAAAGATGCTTAGGCGGTTAGGAACGTTTTTATTCCTTCACTTCTTTCCCATATTGGCTTCAGCGCAAAAGGCCGACTTCCGCTTTTTCACCGTGGCCGATGGACTGCCGCAAAACACCGTGTTTAGCGTCGCACAGGATGATCAAGGTTTCATCTGGCTCAATGCAGGGCAGCACATCACTCGCTTTGATGGGGCGAAATTTCTGTCACATGTCAATTCAAGCCACCCCATTTTCAATCAAAATCGGGAAGGCTTTGCCGAAATGCAGACCGACGGCGACCTGCTGGTCTATTGCCTGAACGGTCGAATCGTCAGCACCAATACCCTGACCGGGGAGGAGACTGCTGTTCCTGTGGCGGGGCACCTACCTGCTGGGTATGATGCCAATCAAGGGCATTGCCTCAAATTAGGCAACGGCGAAATGGTGGCGGCCTACCCGGCACAGGCGGCAGAAAAAGTAGCCGTTTTGTGGCTTAAAAAGGGCAGGATAGACCGGATGGTCGAGGTGAGCGGGGTGGCTGCTGGGCTGGAAAATTTCTACTTCTTGTTTTGTGGCGATGGGCTGGGCAACCTCTATTTCTTGAGCGCAGGCCTCGATGCCATTCTGAAGTTCGGCCCCTCGGGCGAAAAACTACAGACGATGCCCATCGAAAAAATCTCCACATCGAGCATTGCCCGCCTCCTGCCGGGGCAACTCAACTCGGTCTTTTTGACGTTTGACAACCAAATTTTTAGGCTGCAACAAGGTGCAAGCGCTTTCCAGCCACACCCCGCCAGCCGATTCATCCAAATCGGACAAAACTCGATTTTTGATTTGGTGGAAATGCCGGATGGCAATTTTTGGGTGGCTTGCTCCGGTCGGCACTTGCTTTTTTACGATGCCGGACAGCAAAAAATGCTTGATTACCACAAGGAACTGGCATCCCATATACTCGACTTGCCTGCCTTCAACAAAATTTGGTTAGACAAATCTGACAACCTCTGGATAACGACTCAAGTGGGTGTTTTGCGGGTGACGCCCAATGCCGCTTTGTTTGATACCTATTTCACAGAGCAACATGCCAATTGCCCGGTCTATTGCAGCTTCCGGGGCTTTGCGGAAGACGGGTATGGAAGTATTTACACCAGTTTTTACAACAATATTTTCAAAATAAACAGCCCGAAAGACCGCCAAAGCAATTATACGCCATTGATAAAAAAAGACATCACCGGGCCTTTCGACCTGATTTTTCACAAAGGGAAACTGGTGCTGAACACAGGTGAAGTGCTTGACCTGAAAACGGGCCAAAAGGAGAAGCCTTACCCGAATACCCAATTCACCATAGACTGGGGTGTTTTTGCAACTGATACACAGAACAATTTATGGTGGGGGACAAGGAATAAGGTTTTATGGCTGGAAGAACAAGCTGGTTTATTGGCTTGGAAAGAAATCGCCAGCTTGCCGGGAACTGCTGATATAGCAGATGTCGCTTTTGACAGGCATAACGGCATGATTTGGTTGTGCTACGAAAGCTCGCTTTGGACGCTCGACCCTGTCAGCAAGCAACTAAAATGGCACGGCGAAGACCAAGCCCAAATGCTGAACAAGCTCAAATGCGTTTACCCGGACGGCAAGGGCAGTACCTGGATAGGCACGGAAAAGGGGCTTGTCCGCTATGATTATTCAACGAACAAGTGGCGGTGCTTCACTCAATCGGATGGGCTTCCCAATGACATCGTGGTGGGCATCTTGCCGGAGGGCGACTCCTGCCTTTGGGTCTCCACCTACAACGGGCTTTCGAGGTTCAGCATCGGAAACGGACGCTTCCTCAACTTCTACAAAGCGGACGGGCTGGCGGACAACGAGTTCAACCGTGCCAGCCATTTCACGGCCAGTGATGGCCGGATGTACTTCGGTGGCGTGCGGGGCGTCACGGCGTTTTACCCAAAAGCAGTCATGGCGGCTTATGCGAAGCAAAATAGAACTGACAGGCTGCTGCTGCGGGGCATCACGCTGACCGAAGATGGCTCGGACAGCACCTTCACCCAGTTGTTCCCCAATGCTGGCCAGCCGCTCCACGCCTATCACCACAACCGCACCATCCGTTTTGATTTTGGTTTGCTCAACTCCGCAGGGAACACGCTTTACAGCTATATGCTCGACGGGCTGAACAATAACTGGTCAACCCCGACGAAAGACAACGGCCTGACGTTCAATAGTTTGCCTTCCGGCAAATACGTGTTCCGGGTAAGAGCGATGGATGCTCGTGGCTACTGGCTACCTCAAGAAGTCGCCGTGCCGCTCATCGTCCACCCGCCTTGGTGGGCCTCATGGTGGGCATACCTGCTGTATGCGTTATCGCTGGCTGCCGCCGCTTATGGCGTTTTTCATTTTTTGAAAAAACGCTGGGAACTGCAAAACCAGCTCCAACTCGAACAACAAGAAGCCCTTCGCTTGAAAGATTTGGACGCTTTCAAGAGCCGCCTTTATACCAACCTCACCCATGAGTTCCGCACCCCGCTGACGGTGATACTCGGCATGGCCGAGCAGGGGGAGTTGGAAATTGGGAAATTGGAGAAATTGGGAATTGGAGATTCCCAAGAGCAGCTGCAAACAATTTCCAATTTCCTAATTTCCAATTTCCAATCCATCGAGCGCAACGGCCAAAACCTCCTCCGCCTCGTCAACCAGTTGCTCGACCTGTCGAAACTGGAGGACAAGTCGTTCAAGCTAAAACTCCAGCACGGCGACATCGTGCCATTCCTCCGCTACGTGACCGAGAGTTTTCAGAGCTATGCCAATGGCCTGAACCTTTCGCTGCGGTTTTTCACCACCATCGAAAAACTGGAAATGGACTTCGACCCCGAACAGGTGCAACAGGTGATGACCAATTTGATTGGAAATGCCTTGAAGTTTACGCCATCGGGCGGGGATGTGCAGGTACGATTAACGATTGACGATTTATCCCGACAAAAGTCGGGAGATGAGCAGGAACCCCCAATCGTAAATCGTAAATCGTCAATCGTAATTCAAGTTCAAGACACCGGCATCGGCATCCCCGAACCAGCGATTCCGCACATCTTCGACCGTTTTTACCAAGTGGACGGCTCGACCACGAGGGCAGGGGAGGGCACGGGCATCGGCTTGGCGCATACCTTGGAGTTGGTGAAAATGATGGGCGGTGAAATTAGTGTGGAGAGCAGCGCCTCTCCACTAGGCAAAAGAGGGACGGGGACGACCTTCACAGTGGCATTGCCTGTGGTGCAATTACCCCTAATTCCCAAAGGAAAAGCTAATTCATCAAATCCTGCTGAAACCAAATTACAAACAATCACCGATGAACTTCCCGAAGTAGATTCCCCTTTAGGGCTGCGTGTGTTTGCGAAGCAAATGGCCGAGCAGGGCCGAAGCCACGAGCGCAACAATCCAACAATCCAACAATCCAACAATCTTCTCCTCATCGAAGACAACGCCGACGTGGTCGAGTACCTCAAGACCATTTTATCCGAAAAATACCACGTGCAGGTGGCCTACAACGGCCGCATCGGCATAGAACGGGCACTGGAACTGGTGCCCGACCTCATCATCAGCGATGTGATGATGCCCGAAATGGACGGCTACCAAGTGCTGCACAAGCTGAAAAACGACGAGCTGACCAGCCACGTGCCCATTGTGCTGCTGACGGCGAAGGCCGATGCCGAATCGAAAGTGGCGGGGCTGCGCCGTGGGGCAGATGCCTACCTGTCCAAGCCGTTTGACAAAAAAGAACTGCTCGCCACCTTGGAAATGATGCTGGAAAACAGGCGGCGCATGGTGGCCTATTTCACGGGAAAGGCCCATGAGGCGGTGAACCAGCCGGTCGAGGAACTTGCTGTTGAGAATGCTTTCCTGCAAAAAGTGCGGCAAATCGTTGCTGAAAACTACCCTGACGAGAACTTTGCGCTGCCGCAACTCTGTGACCTCATTGGCATGAGCCGCAGCCAGCTTTTCCGTAAAATGAAGGCGCTGATGGAGGTCTCCCCCTCCGATTTTATCCGGGACTACCGGATGCAGCAAGCCAAAACTTTGCTCGAAACCCATTCGCTATCCGTCAAGGAGGTCGCCTACAGCGTGGGTTTCAAAGACCTCTCGCATTTCTCCAAGACCTTCCAAGATGCTTTTGGCGTTCCGCCAAGCTCCCTTTCCAAATAGCTGTCTTTCAAGTGGTTATGAAAAATGTGGTATTCGTTGCAGGCAGTGATGCAACCAATTTACCAATCTTTGGGACGGATAGACATGCCCCAGCTCGAAGTGTTTTTCAATTTTGTGCTTTATAAAATCCCACTTGGACAACCACCTTCCCTGTGCAGGATGCGGAAACCTGATTTCGATTTTCGCCCAATTTCTTTTGTGGCAATGATTGCCTGAACCCGATTTAAGCATGAAGAAAATTTACGCCTTTTCCCTGTTCTCGCTCATGGCGGCCTCGCTCATGGCGCAGCAGGTACAGGATTTTGAGGACCTCGAAGCGGTCAGCAAAAAAGGCTTTTTCCCCACCTACGTCAAGGGCCTCTTCAAGGACTTCACCGACTTCGGCAAACCGTTCGATTACAGCGGTGGCTTCGGCATCAACATGCGCTCCTATAACGCCCTCGGCACCACGCCCCGCCAAGACCCCTTCCTCTACACCGCCAACGCCAATTTCAACGCTCGCTCACCATCGCCGCCAAGAACACCGAACATGCTTACCCCAACCCAAGGGAACTCTACAACGCCTTCAAGCAGGACGTAGGCAACAGCATCGCTTCGCAAAAACAGCGGTTCGTGCGCTTTGGCGTCAGTCCACGGTACAAATGGATAAAGACGCATTTTGGCCACCGCAGCATGAATTTTTCGCAATATACCCTATCGAACCTCATCTTCCTCGGTGCTGGCACGGAGCTGACGCCCGGCAAGCTGCGCATCGGGGCGATGGTCGGCCAACTGGCCAGGGCCGAGCCGATTGACCTTTCGCTGGTAGAACCGAGGCTGCCCAAATTCCAACGAAAAGGCTGGGGCGTGAAGGTCGGCTACGGCACGCAGGAGGATTTTATTGACCTCGTGCTGTTCCAGGCAAAAGACCTCGAAAACTCCATTTTCATCCCAGATACGCTGCCGCAACTCATTTCACCGGAGCACAACGAGGCATTGGGCCTTGTTTTCCAAAAAATGTTGTTCAAAAAATTCCGGCTTAAAGCCGACCTCGGAGCGAGCGCCCTTTCTCCGAACATCCGGGACGCCGAAGCCCCGAACCAGTTCCCACACCCCAATTTCTTGTTCCAAGGGCGTGAAACAACAAAGTACAAGACTGCCGCCGAGGCCAATTTCGATTACCAGGCCTCGGCGTACAGTCTTGGCCTGAAGTACCGCCGGGTGGACCCCGACTACAAGACCTTGGGCGCTTATTTCTTCAACAGCGACGTCGAAGAATGGACGCTGAACCTCAGCACCAGCCTGTTCCAACAGGCCATCGCCTTGAACGCCAGCGGCGGCATCCAGCGCAACAACCTCGACGGCTCGAAGCCCAACCGCCTCAGTCGCTTTGTAGGCAATCTTGATGCTTCGTACAGCAAGGGGCCGCTCAGCCTCTCGGCCAATTACTCGAACAATTCCGCTGATGTGGCCTACCTCCTCGACCCCGCCGACCCCGTGCTCAACGTGCTCATCGTCACGCAGGACGCCGGGTTCAGCGCCACCTACACCATCGCCGACACCAGCTCCCAGCGGCAGCACGTCTTCAACCTGACGGGCAACGCCCAGCTCGTGACCGACGATGTGGAAGACCCCTCCACGAGCGCCTTTTCGCAGATGCTCGTGGGCAATTTCGTCTATTCGCTGGCGCTCGGCACCTCGGGCTGGGGCTTTACGGCCAAGGCCAATTTTAACCAAAATGAGCTGTCGTCGCTGCTGGTGCGGCGCTACGGAACGGGCTTCGGCGCCACGAAAAACTGGCTGGAAGGCAAGCTCTCCACGGGCCTCGACCTCAACTATTTCTATACCGTGACCGAAAGCCTCGGCAACAACGGCAATTTCACCACGGGCCTAAACCTGAACTGGAACCTGAGCGATGCCCATTCCCTTTCGATGAATTGGATGCTGCTGAGCACGAAGAACACGAGTGCCACGGCTTCCGACAAGTTCGGCGAGGTGGTGGGGACGGTGGGGTACCAGTATAGGTTTATGAGGAAGGAGAAGGAGAAAAAGAATTCGGAAGAGCAATAAAATGGATGGAATTTGATGTGCAGAAAGCTGTGCGAGATTTCATATTTGATTTTGGCGGGTCGCTCGGGTAATCCTTAAGAAATCCTCGAATTCTTCATCATCCCAATCTTTCCAAGCCCCGGCTAAATGGGAAATATCAAGAGGCTTAGAATTTGGAGCAGGTTGTGAAAAATCATAGACCATTTCCTTGGAAGCCTTTTCGTTGGATTTCTTCCAAACTTTGACACCGCCCAACCACTCAGTCACCCTAAGCAGGTCGAGTAGCCGCTGAAAAACTTGGTGATTTTTGACTTCGATGATGATTTGCATTGACTCGAATTTTTGACAAATATAACCCAAAGCTCTCAAAATGAAAAACGCCCCCAATGACCAATGACTTCAATGACAATTAAAGTATGAGCAGCCGTTTACTCCCAATATTCACATTCCTTTTCTTCGCAAAAACCGCCTTTGCGCAGCAAGTCTATCCCGTGTCGCTCACGGGACTGCTCATCCCGCCCCATTCCCTCGACCTCAGCGTGTATGGCACGCAGCGGGCGCAAGACCTCATCTTCACCGCCGCCCTCACCGACCCCATCGAACAATTCAGGGACACCCGCCTCAAACTTTACGTCGAAAACAACGGCCAAACGCTCTACACCACCGACCCCAACTATGGCTTCCAACCCCTTCGCCTGAATAGGAACCAGCCCGTTACCCTCGACGGCTTTGCCTTGCAACCCTACCTCCAGCCCGAGGCGCTCATCGGTGCGGCGGGCCAGGGCCAAGGCTCGGTCATCATTCCCGAAGGGCTGAACCGCCTCTGCCTCGAAGTGATTGACCTGGAACGCAACGTGCCCATTTCCCGCAAAACCTGCGTCACGGGCGGCTTTTTCCTCAACGAACCGCCGATTTTGCAGACGCCCTATTGCGGCAGCAACGTGCCGGAATCCGATTTCCTCAACCAAACCTTCACTTGGACGCCCCTGCACAACGGCTCCGGCAACAGCCCCGCCCCGGTCGAGTACCTGTTCCAATTGGTGCAGCTCCAGCCCGGCGTGGACCCCAACGATGGCTTCGATTTCAGCCTGAAAATCATGGAGCGTACTACCATGTCCCCTTCGCTGATTTATGGCCCGACCGACCCCATCCTGCAGCCCGGCCAAATCTACGCTTGGCGGGTACAGGCCCGCAGCATGTTGAAATCCGGCCTTATTTTCCGAAACTATGGTTATAGTTTGGTCTGCCCCTTTGTTTATGGCGAAGGCTTTGCCCCATTTGGTGGCCCGCAGGCTGCCGAGCAGATGGAGGAAGACCGGGTGCCGCCGCAAGGCTGCGAGGTTTTCGACACGGACTTCGGGCCGATTTTCGCCCAAGATTACGTCCCGGCGGTGGTTGCAGCGGGCGACACGGTTAAGGTCGGCTGGTTCGACCTCGTGGTGGAAACGGCGGTTGACCGGGGCAATGGCTACGATGGCCGGGGCACCATCAAAATACCGATGCTAAGTGCTCCCATCATGGTGGATTTCAGGCGGCTGAAAGTGAAGCCCAATTCCAACCGCTGTTACGAAGTACATAGCATATACGGCCTCGTAAACACGCCGCAGTATTACTATGAAATGCAGGACGGCAGCTACCCGGCGGACTACTATTTTTCCCAAATAAAAAATGATTTTGAAAACGGGCCGCTCCGAAACGCCCTGACCGACCAAATGGACATCAACGGCGCTGCGGTCATCCTGCCACTCGGCATTCCAAGCGAGGAAGGGCCGTACATGGTCATCGTCAACGAAATCAAGTTCACGCCCCGAAACGCCACCATGACCTGCACCGGCTACCAGGTCAACGAGGACGGTACGCTCAACGGTTTCGGCCCGACGGAGGTGCCCATCACGCCCTACGGCGTAAAAAACGGTGCCCGTCTCAAGGTGCAACATGGAGAAAGCCCCTACGCCAATTTTGCCGGGATTTTCTTCGCTGGCAACGGCGGCGAAACCGACAAAACGGGCATGGACATTGACTGCGGCGGCTTCAAATCGCTGTTTTTGGACACCGAGTTCGTCATTGATTCCACCATGATGAAATCGCTGGAAGGCCGTGAAGCCCGCTTCCGTTTGGCCAGCAACAAGGCCGACCCGAACAATTATTTTGGGGGCATCAAAAAGCTGGACGGCTTCACGCTTCCCAAGCTGCCGGGCTACCAGTTCAAGGTAAAAAACGGCACGCTTGACTTGGCTGATGGTAAAAAATTGGAGCAAAACAAGCTCGAACGCTTCTACGCCGAACCTACCAACGAATGGTGGCAGGGGCTTTACCTGAGCGACGTGGAGGCCAATCTCCCCGCCGATTTGAACCTCTTGGGCGATGGCAAGCCCGTGCAACTCGACAACGGCGACTTCGTGCTCGACTGGTCGGGCGGGCATGGGCATTTCAGCAAAACCAACTTGCTTTCCTTGAGCAAAGGGCGGCTCGGCACTTGGCCCTATTCCATTGACAGCCTGCAACTGCAAATCGCAGCGGGCGAGGCGCAGCGCACCTGGATGTCGGGGCAGGTGAAAGTGCCCGTGCTGGACGAGCCGTTCAACTACTCCTCCGAACTCAACACGTCCGGGCAGACGAGCTTGCAGATTGACCTCGTGCAAGGCCAGCGTACCATGCGCCTTTGGAATGGTAAAATGGCCGTCGCTGCTGACTCCAGGGTGCGGGCGGTGCTCAAGGATTTTGGCCCTGCGGGCAAACGCTTCATGCCCGATGCCGACCTGAGCGGGGTGTTTTCGATGGAAATTGACCCAAAGGAATTTGATGACAGGCTGGTCGGCAACAAGGCCATCATCAAGCAGCGTCTCAAGCAGATTTTCGGCTATGCGGCCAGCTCGCCGGAGTTCAAATTGCAGAACCTGCAGATTAGTAGCCTCCAAATTGACCCTTTCAAACTGCCGGAGGAGCGTTACGTGTTGGGCAGCTACACGCCCGACACATTGGGGCTGAGCATCGGGAAAGTGCCCGCCAAGGTGGGACAAATCCGTTTGGTTTACAAAGAAAACGACGGCAACGGTCGGGAGGAACTGGGCTTTCAAGTGGTGGTGAAAAAAGGCCAGAACCTCGTCCAGTTCACGTTTTTTGCGAAAGCAAAAGCCAATGGCGACGGCTTCGAGTTCGACCGCATCGAGGTGGAAACGGAGGAGGTGGACTGCAATTGCCACGCCTTCGTGCCCTTCGAGGAGATGCAGCCGGAGGAGCTTGACCAGCAGTTGCGGCGCACCTACCGCAAATTTTATGCGCCCGCCGTTGGCGGAAATTTCGGTGAAAACAGCAGCGGCCTCGCCACAGCGAACGCCCCCGATTTTGCGGAGCAAAACAGCCAACTGCTCGACGCCTACGAAACGGCCACTATCGAAAACCTGCGCAACCACCTCGTCGGCGGCTTCCCGCTCGTGGACGAGGTGCTGAACCTGACCTTCCTCGACCTCCAGCTCGACATGGAGGGCACGAAGGCCAAGGTCGCCATTGAGCGAAGCTCGCCCGATTTCAATTTTGAAAAAATTGACGAGTTGCCCACCGACGGCCCCCGCCAATTACCGCTGTACCTGACGCCCGATTTGCTCACAAAAATGGGCATGACCAACAACCAGTTGCCGAAGAACAGCCGCTTGCTCATCACCGATTTTGAGGCGTCGAGTCCGGCTTACACCGAGCAGAACACCAGCGTGGAGTTCACGCTGTTGGTGCAGGTGAACGACAGCAGCTACGCCCAATTTGTGCGGCCCAAGGTGCGGGTTAGCCCGACCTCGGTGGACATGGCCGATTTTTACATGTTCCTCGCCGAAGACGTGGCCGTGAACGACCCCGATTTCAACGATGGCGAGGAAAGCCCGGCGGTTTTTTTCAAAAAATCAGAACCGAAGGACAGTATCCCCGACCCGCACAAGGATAGCTATGCGCATTTGCTTTGTGAGGGTTTCCAAAAATTCGTGATTCAGGGGGAATATGCCGTTCCGTTCAGCGAGACCACCGTGGACGAGGAAGGCGAAGAAACCGAGTTCCCCGATGCCCAACTCAAGTACCGGGACAACGGAAAGGATAGCCCCTCGGAGGCGGAAAGCCAGTTGCAGTTTGCCTTCAGCTTTGTGCATGATTTCAACCTCGACAGCGAGCTGGAACTGGGCGATTTCATTGCAGCGGTGAAAAGCGAGACCGCCGACGGCAAGCCTTTGCAGTTCGTGGCGGACGGTCAAGAGGGCTTGATTTTCCACGAAGGAACGGCGATGGAAGTCTATTTCGACTTCGACCAAGACCTCAACGTGGACTCGATGCCAGCGGAGGCGGGGAACGATTTCAGGGGGATTTATTTCAAGCATATCACCGCCGAATTGGAGGGCTTCGTGGCCAACGACACCTCGAATATCAAGGTGGACGTGACTGATATTTATTTCAAGCCCGACGAGGATTTTTACTTCAATGGCATGGGCGGCAGCTTCGAGCTGTACGATATTTTGCCATTCGATGCAGGCGTGAAAATGGGCGGCTGGCAGTACTCGCTCGATACGCTCGTGATTGATTTCATGGGCGCTGCGGAGGAGGACGAAGGGATGCCCGTGCAGATAGCCGGGATGCTGCGTTGCCCCGTTTTCAAATACGATTCGGAAGAAGACCTGCTGGCCTATTCAGGGCAATTGTCCTTTGTGCGGGAGACGGACGAGGAGACGGAGGAGGTCAATTACCACCCCGGCGCCGTGTTTACCGTAGGGGAAGAAATAGAAGTGGAAGAGGGCGAGGAGGAGCCGGAAAACGAAGGCTCGTTGGAGGGCATGGTCTTTCGGGCGGAGTTCATCCCCGGCCTGACGCTGGCACTGGACGAAGGCTCGACCATCGGCTTCGATTGGACGGAAATGCCCGATGGCAGGGCGGGTTTCCTGCCCTCGGTGGATTTGACGGGGACGGCCACCCTGCTTTTTTCCAAAAAAGCCACCGAAATGGCGGTGGAAGCCGTGGAGATTGCGGAAGAACTCGGCATTGATTTCAGCCTGCCGGGGGCTACGTTCGAGGGTTTCAAAATCAACAAAGAACCCAACGAGGAAGAGCCAGGCAATGTGACGGTGGGCAACAAACTCGGCGGCATTCAGACCATCAACATGGGCACTTGGGGCTACAGCCTTGGCTTCCCTGAGGAGTTTTATGAAGGATTGGGTGAAGAAAAGAAAGACAGCACCGCCGCAAAGGCCGACGATAAAAAACCAGAGACTAAGAAGCCCGCCGCCAAAAAAGCCAGCAACAAAAAAAACAAAGGCATTGCCAAAGGCAAGGGCAAAAGCGCCGGGAACAAACCCAAACAGCCGACGCCCAGCACCGATAAGAAAAAGGAGACCACCGCCAGTTCGGGTAAAAAACCTGCCGAAAAAAAGGACGAAAAACCTGAAAAAGCGGGCATGAATGGTTTCCCGATTTCCATTGATGTCCCCGAATTTGAATACAGCGAAGTGACGAAACGCTGGGCGATGAACCTCGCCATTTCCATCAACTTGCTGCCGGAAAAGGCGGACGAGGAGGATAAAAAAGAGGGGGCAAAAACGACAACTGCCAAGAAACCTGCCAAGGCACCCAAAGCCCCTGCCAAGGGCAAAGCGGCCAAGAAGAC
>JALOMF010000205.1 GCA_025455635.1 Saprospiraceae bacterium
ATCAGCGGCGTCTTTGGCATGGCCCCGAAGATGGGGTGCGCTGGTTCACGAGGCTGGAAGTCAATTGGCCCATTTTTCACCTGCACCATCACGTTGGGGCGGAAGCTGCCATCCAGCGGCACGAACTCGTTGTAGGCTTGCTTGTGTCGGTCGGTCGCATCCTCGGCGCTATAGACGAAGGCCCGCCACATCACGATGCCATCGTGCGGGGCGAGGGCGTCGGCGAGTAGGTTCGCACCATCAGAGTGGCCGCGGCCATAAGCTTGCGGGCCGGGCTGTCCCTCCGAATTGGCCTTCACCACGAAGCCGCCGAAGTCGGGCACGAGGCGGTAAATCTCGTCCGCTTTTTCCTTCCACCAACGCTGCACGGCGGGGTCGAGCGGGTCGGCGGTTGGCAATCCACCCAATTCTATCGGCGCACTGAAACGGGCCGTCAAATACACCTTGATATTATAGGGCCGGAACAAATCCGCAAGCGCCTTCACTTTTTCGAGGTAGTCGCTGCGCAACACGAGGGCGTTGGCATTCACATTGGTCAGCACCGTGCCGTTGATGCCGATGGAGGCATTGGCACGGGCATAGTCGGTGTAACGGGGGTCGAGGTAGTCGGGCAGGGTGTGCCAGTTCCAGATGGAGAAGCCGGCGTAGCCCCGCTCCACGGTGCGGTCGAGATTGTCCCAGTGGTTGAGGATGCGGAGGTTGATTTTTGGGTTTTCTATAACGTGCAGATTATCAAGGGGTTGGCTGGTTTGAATGAGGCGCAAAAGGTGGAAAACGCCGTACAAAACGCCTTTGTCGTCCTTGGCGGCGATGAGCAGTTGTTTGCCTTTTTTTATCAAGAGAAATCCCTCTGGCTGCAATTTACTGGCTTCCGCTTCGCCAATTTCCCGGTCAATGCTAGGTGACTGGCCCAAGACTCCTGCCACGATGCCCTGCCCAGCTATCAGTTTTTGCCAAGGCAATTGCGGCTCATCAAGCAGCCCAACCAAGCCAAGCGCCAGTTCTTTTCGTGCCGCTTCGAGCGTGGGCGTGTTGCCTTCCAACAAGAAATAATTGATTTGAGAGCGATAAGCTTTCAACGATGCCTCATCCTTCACCTTGTCGTAGCGCAGCCAAAGGCGATAGCCGTTTTCAGCGGCAGCAGCAAGCGCCAACACAAGGCCAAACAGCAATGTCCAAAAGGTTTTTACCATTAAAGTCTGATTAAAAAACTCAAGGTGCGAAGCTATAAAATTGCGCAAACAATCGATTGCACGAACCTGTTTTTGTTTTCTTTCCCGCATTCAATTCGCAATGCTTCGTGGCTTAACCATAAAATTGCTTTACTTAGCCCTTTGGGAATGCCTCGCACCCATTTAATCTCGATGAAAAAAAAGAGCAACGTCACCATCCACGACCTCGCCCGGCAGCTTGGGGTATCTTCCTCGACCGTTTCGAGGGCCTTGAAGAATCACCACAGCATTGGCGAAGAGACGACCAAGGCCGTGAAAAGCCTTGCCAAGGAACTGGGCTACCGCCCGAACAACCTCGCCGTCAGCCTGCGCAAGCAGCACTCGACCAGCATCGGCGTTATCGTCCCGCACATCAACCGCCCCTTTATTTCCTCGCTCGTCAGCGGCATGGAGCAGGCGGCACGGGAGGCTGGATACAGCGTGCTTATTTCCCAGTCGTATGAAAGCCTCGACATTGAAATCGGTAACGCCAGTGCTTTTTTCAACAGCCGAATCTGTGGACTGCTGGTTTCCTGCTCCAATGAAACCACCAAATTCGACCATATCCAACAGTTCAGGGACAGCGGCATCCCGGTCGTTTTCGTTGACCGCATCCCCGAAAATGACGAGTGCTACAAGGTGATGATTGACAACCGGGAAGCCACTTTCAAGGCCACCGAGCACCTCATCCAGCAGGGTTGCCGCCGGATTGCCCACTATGGCGGGCCGCCCCAGCAACTGATGTACCGCCTGCGGCGGCAAGGTTATATTGATGCCTTGGCAAAACACGGGCTACCCTTCGATGAAAACCTCCTGCTCACCGCCACAAAACTGACGCCGGAAGAAGGTTTCGTGCTGGCCGAGAAGGCACTTTCGCTTCCCAATCCGCCCGATGGCATCTTGGCTGTCAACGACAACACCGCTGTCAGCACGATTTTGTACGCAAAATCAAAGGGCATCCGCATCCCCCAAGACCTCGCCATCATCGGCTTCAACAATGACCCCGTCTGCACCATCATCGAGCCAAATCTCTCCTCCGTTCATCAGCCCGGCGTCGAGATGGGCAAAATGGCCGTGCAGCAGTTGTTCAATATCTTGGACAACGAAGTTTTCGATGTCCCAAAAATCACTATCCTCGATACGCTTGTTGTGCCGAGGGCGTCTTCTTTGAGAGTGTAACAGTCTTCAGTCCGACTGTCCGCAGTCAGTGACTGCTACCACGGCCCAGACTGCGGACTGCCGGACTGAAGACTGCCGGACTGAAGACTGCCGGACTGCCGGACTGACTGACTGCCAACTCACCTCCCCCGCTCCCCGTCCCATATCCGCCAGATATTCAAGGGGTTATCGTCTTTCAATTCCTCCGGCAAGAGGTTTTGGGGAAAACTTTGAAAGCTCACCGGCCGGGTAAATCGGGTAATGGCCGCCGGGCCGACAGAGGTACTGCGGCTGTCCGTCGTGGCGGGGAAAGGGCCGCCGTGAACCATTGCATGGCAGACCTCCACGCCCGTCGGGAAGCCGTTGATGATGAGCCGACCCGCTTTTTGCGCCAGCAAATCAATCAAGTCACGGTGCTGTTCCAAATCGTCGGGCGTCCCGAAAACGCTGGCCGTCAAATGCCCGCCGAGGCTTTGTGCGACGGCCATCAGCTCGTCGTGGCCGCCCGTTTGGATGGCCAAGGTGGAAGGGCCGAACACTTCTTCCTCCAGTTTTTTATTGTTCAAAAAATGGGCGGCGTCCACGGTGAGCAGGTTTGCCTCGGCCCGGTTGACGGCGTCCGATGTTTGGCCTTTGGCCAATGGCTGCACGCCCGGCTGTTGCGCCAGCGCACCAATGCCCCGCTCGTAAGCTTGGTGGATGCCCTCGGTCAGCATCACGCCGGGCGCTGCCGCACCGATGTTTTCACTCAAAACCTCCATGAAAGCGCTGCCCTCGCTCGATTTTTCGACGATGGTCAAACCGGGATTGGTGCAAAACTGCCCAACGCCCAGCGTGACCGAGCCGGCCAGCCCCTTGGCGATGTCAGCCCCATTTTGCCGCAAGGCACCCGGCAAAACGAAAACGGGGTTCGTGCTGCCCATTTCGGCGTAAACCGGGATGGGTTCGGGCCGTTGCGCAGCAGCATCGAAAAGCGCCTTGCCGCCCCGGAACGACCCCGTGAAGCCGACCGCCTTTATCTGCGGGTGCTGCACGATGCCCATGCCCACCGCCGTGGAAGTGCCATGCACCATGCCGAAAACACCATCGGGCATCCCCGTTTTTTCCGCCGCTTTCAGGATGGCCGATGCCACCAGTTCGCAAGTGCCGGGGTGCGCCGGGTGCGCCTTTACGACCACCGGACAACCTGCCGCCAGCGCTGAAGCGGTATCGCCGCCCGCCACTGAATAGGCCAAGGGGAAATTGCTCGCACCAAACACGCCGACGGGGCCGATTGCCTGCTGCATGCTCCGCAAATCGGGCTTGGGCAGCGGCTGACGGTCGGGTAGGGCAGTGTCAATGCGGGCATCCACCCAAGAGCCTTCCCGCAGCAGTTGGGCGAAGAGCCGAAGCTGGAACACCGTGCGCCCCCGCTCGCCCTGGAAGCGGCCATCGGGCAGGCCCGACTCGGCGCAGTAGCGTTGGCCGAGGTCTTCCAGCGCCATGATTTCGTCGGCGATGGTTTCAAGGAACTGCGCTTTTTCCGCACCCGTTTTTTTGCGGTAAACCTGAAAAGCGGCTGCGGCCTTTTGCACCGCTGCATCCACTTCAAAAGGCATCGCTTCGTGGAAGGCGGGTTGGAGCGCCTCGCCCGTGGCAGGGTTGATGGCGTGGAAGGTGGTCGTGCCTGCGGCACTGGGGGTTTTTCCGATGAAATTGTGTCCGGTGATTGCCATGCTTTTAATTGTAAGATTGATGGGTAAATGGTTGCTCGGATGGGGGATTTTATTTATCCTCCTTATCCTTTTTAGCTTTGTCAATGCCAAGCACATTTTTTGCATTCAGCGGGCTTACCACTTTTTTACCCGTTTTTGATTCCAGTTCTTTCAATGCTACTTTGGCTACATTGCCGCCTTGTTGGGCGACTTTCTTACTTTCTTCAAAATCCTTTGGGTTTACAGCTTGAGAAATATCTTTGGTAGAAGCCTCGGCAAGCATATTCAAAATGAGTTCGGTATTGGTCATATTATCCCGTAGGTTTTCCTTTTTCAAACCTTTAAAAACCTTGTATTCCTTGGTGGTTTTGCCTGCCCAAGCCTTAGTGATGATATCCGTTAGCGTTGCAAATTGCTGCCCTTCTTTTAGGCCCCTGTTTTTCCATTCATCGGTCAGCTCTTTGCGGATTTCAATGCTTTTTAGTCATTGGTTTATCCAGTTTTCGGAATAACCCAATTTCAAATACTGCGCTAAAGCCCTGTCTATGCTCAATTCAGGGTCTTGCATTTCATCCAATCGCTCGGATGCTATTTGCGCCAACCACAGTTTAAAGGGTTCTGCCTTGGGGGATGGTATGGATTGGATGAGCCGGAATAACTGCTCGGTATCGGCTACATCGGTCATTCGCATTTTGCCGTCATCGGCTAGCATTTTCAACTGGTTACAATTTGTAACCGTTTCATTACCTTCTTTAACGAGTCGGTATTTCAATACTTTCCAATAATTTCTTGCTCCTTGGTAATTAGGTTGGTCAGTAAGCACTGCCACAACATCAATTATGGAAACATACCATTTCTCTTGCTCGGCGTCCCAGATGGTACGCACCTGCTTGTCTTCAAAGACTTGAATTGCTTCTTGTTTGCTCATAATATTTCAGAATTGAGTGGTTAAAGATTTCGAGAAAACCCTGTGCTAAAGTCTGGCAGTCCTCAGTCCGACAGTCCGCAGTCGAGGCCGTGGTAGCAGCCCCCGACTGCGGACTGAAGACTGCCGGACTGCGGACTGAAGACCGTGGACTCACAAACTTACCCAATTTACCAACACCCCAATATGCGCAATACTGATGCGGATTTCGTCCCCAAGTTCAAGGGTAAAATCCTTGGTTGGGACGATGCCCGTGCCCGTCATCAGGAAGCAACCTTGCGGGAAGCTCAATTCCTTGAAAAGCCAGCCAGCCAGTTCCTCCGGGCTGCGTTTCATCTGGCTGACGCTCGTTTTTCCTTCAAAAACAGCCGCTCCACCCCGGTTGATGAGCAGGTGTATTTCGCTGTCGGTGGGGAATGGCCACTCGCTCACGTAGATGCATGGGCCGATGGCAGCGCAGCCGTCGTAGGTTTTCGCCTGCGGCAAATAAAGCGGGTTTTCGCCTTCAATGCTGCGGGAACTCATGTCGTTGCCGATGGTGTAACCAACGATTTTGCCGCTGGAAGTGAGCAGCAGGGTCAACTCTGGCTCCGGCACGTTCCAGGTCGAGTCCTTGCGGATACGCACCTTCTCGCCCGGTCCCACGCAGCGGTGCGGGGTGGACTTGAAGAACAGTTCAGGCCGCTCGGCGACATAGACCCTTGCGTAAAAATCGCCGCCACCCGCCGCTTCCGACTCTTCCTGTCGGGCCAGTTTGCTGTTGAAATAGGTGACGCCGCTTGCCCAAATTTCTTGGCTGCCGATGGGGGCTTGTAGCGTGTTTTGAAGCAATGCCAGGCCGTTTTCGGCAGGTTCTTTTTGCTTTACGAGGCTTTTTATTTTTTGATAAAGGTGGTCGTCGTTGATGAAATGGTCCCAGACGTAGTTGTCGAAGTGGTAATATTTCTCAGCCGATTCCACCAAGATGCCCGTGTTGAGTTTGTAGAGTTTCAAAATTGGAATTTTATTTTAAATAACTGAAAATCAGCATTTTAATTAATAAATAAATAGGCCACATACAGAATCAGCGCCGCCGAGAAGCCCAAAATCCCCGTGCCGAGGCTTTGCAGCTTGTAGCCCGTTTTCACGTCCAGCCCCGACAGTTGGGTCATCACCCAAAAGAAGCTGTCGTTGGCGTGGGAGACCACCGACGACCCGGCCCCGATGGCCAGCACGACTATCGCCTTTTCGATTTCGGTATCGAAACCCATGCCCGGCATGAGCGGCAGCATCAGTGAGGCGGTGGTGATGAGCGCCACGGTGGAGGACCCTTGCGCCGTTTTTAGCGCAGCGGCCAGCAGGAAGGGCAGCCAAAGGCTGAGGTTCACGCCCGAAAGCGCCGAGCCGAGAAAGTCGCCGATGCCGGAATTTTGCAGGATTTTGCCAAAAATGCCGCCCGCCCCGGTGATGAGGATGATAGCCGCCGCATCGCTAAGTGCCTTGCCCACCCAACCCGTGGTGGAGAGGAGTTCCCGGTCGAATTTTTCGGGCAAAAAGAAGGAGAGGAACGTGCCGATGAGCAGGGCAATCACCGGCTCGCCGATGAAGGCAACGAATTTTAAAAGCGGCGAGTCCAGTTCGCCTTTGGCGGCAAAAACAGATTTCAGGATGATAAAAAAAATAGGGACAAGCACGGGCAGCGATGCCTGCACAGGGCCTGGCGCTTTGCGGAGCAGCTCGGCAATGTCCGCTTCGGTGGCTTGCGGATTGGGGTCTATCCAGAATTTTGAAGCATACCTGTTGGCGAAAATCAGTCCCGGAATGAGTGCCAGCGCTGCGACCGGGATGCCGAGCATAAGCACCATTCCAAGGTCGGCGTTGAGGATACCCGCTGCCGCAATCGGGCCGGGGGTCGGTGGCACCATCGTGTGCGTTGCCGTGAGGCCGATGGCCAATGCTGTGGCCGAAGTCGCCAGCGTGATGCCCGCTTTTTTGGAGAGGCTTTTTGCCAAGGGCGACAACAAGATAAAGCCGCTGTCGGCAAAAACGGGAATGGAAACGAAGTAGCCGAGGATGCCCATTGCCGTAGGCACCCGCTTTTTGCCAATGAGTTTCAGCACACTTTCGGCCAATGAATACGCCCCGCCGGAGTTCTCCAAAAACGCCCCAATGATACTGCCCGGCACGATGAGCAGCCCGATTTTCCCCAAAGTGCCGCCGAAGCCTTCATTGATGGACGTGAGGATTTGCTCAACGGGCATGCCGACGCCAAAGCCATAGAAAATGGCGACGAGCAGTAGCACGATGAAGGGGTGTACCTTGAGCTTAACCGTCCCCAAAACGAT
>JALOMF010000206.1 GCA_025455635.1 Saprospiraceae bacterium
TCGCCGTGGAAAGGTGGCAAGGGCGACGTGGTGCGGGAGCTTTCCGACGCCTGCAAGGAGTACGGCCTGAAGTTCGGCGTCTATCTCTCGCCTTGGGACCGCAACCACCCCGACTACGGCAAGCCGGAATACTTGACCTATTTCCGCAACCAATTGCGGGAACTGCTGACCAACTACGGCCCCATCTTCGAGGTCTGGTTCGACGGCGCAAATGGCGGCGACGGCTACTACGGTGGTGCCAATGAAAAGCGGGAAGTGGACCGCCAGCGCTACTACGACTGGCCGACGACGCACAAGCTAGTGTATGAGCTGCAACCCAACGCCATCATCTTCAGCGATGCCGGGCCAGGCTGCCGCTGGGTCGGCAACGAGGAGGGGTTTGCGGGTGAAACGAACTGGAGCGCCATTCGCAGCGCCGAATTTTTCCCAGGTTCGCCCAACTACAAGGAACTGACCAGCGGCCACGCCGATGGCACCGACTGGGTACCCGCCGAGTGCGACGTGAGCATCCGACCAGGCTGGTACTACCACCCTGAGCAGGACGACAAGGTGCATTCGCTGGAAAAACTGACCGACATCTACTACCACTCCGTCGGGCGCAACGGCCTGCTGCTGCTCAACCTCCCCGTGGACACCCGTGGCCTCGTGCATGAAAACGACGTGGCCCGCCTCAAGGAGCTTCGCAAAGTGCTCGACCGGGACTTTGCCACCAATTTTGCCGAAGGCAAAAAAGCAACTGCCAGCAACGAGCGGGGGCTGAAATTTGAGGCGAAAAACAGCCTCGACGGCAATCCAGAAAGCTACTGGGCCACTACCGACGGCACAAAATCGGCCACGCTGGAAATTGATTTGGGCGGAAAGAAAAGCATCAGCCGCCTCGTGCTGCAAGAGTACATCCGCTTGGGGCAACGGGTGACGGGCTTCAAGGCTTTTGCGCAGCAAAATGGAAAATGGACGCCCATTGCCGAAGGCACAACGGTAGGCTACAAGCGCATTTTGCGCTTCGCAAAAACGGAGGCGGAGAAAGTGAAGATTGAATTGGAGGGGAGGGCGCCGCTGTGCATCAGCGAGGTAGGCATCTATTGATTGTTACAATTGTTTAATTGCTTTATTGTTGAAATTGTTTGATTGTTGTCGGGTTACGAGCAACAATCAAACAATTTCAACAATAAAGCAATCACTCCACAAACTTCTTCAAAATCACCGAACCATTATGCCCCCCAAAGCCGAAGGTGTTGCTCAGGACAGCCCTGACTTCCCGTTGCTGTGCCTCGTTGAAGGTCAGGTTGATGCGGGGGTCTAGCTCTGGGTCGTCGGTGAAGTGGTTGATGGTGGGCGGGATGAACTGGTGCTGGATGGACAGCACGCCAGCGATGGCCTCGATGGCCCCGGCAGCGCCGAGCAAGTGGCCCGTCATGGACTTGGTGGAGCTGACGTTCAGCTTGAAAATATTATCGCCGAACACCTGCTGGATGGCCTTCACCTCTGCCACGTCACCGAGCGGGGTGCTGGTGCCGTGTACGTTGATGTAGTCCACTTCGTCGGGGTTCATGCGGGCATCGGCGAGGGCGGCCTTCATCACGTTGGCAGCGCCGAGGCCCTCAGGGTGCGGGGCGGTGATGTGGTAGGCGTCGGCAGTTGCGCCAGCGCCCACGATTTCGCAGAGGATATTGGCACCACGGCGCTTGGCGTGTTCCAGTTCCTCGACGACGAGCACGCCGGCACCTTCGCCTAGCACGAAGCCGTCACGGTCGAGGTCGAAGGGGCGGGAGGCGGTGGCCGGGTCGTCGTTGCGGGTGGAGAGCGCCTTCATGGCACCGAAGCCGCCGACGGCGACCTTGATGACGGTGGCCTCCGTGCCGCCTGTGATGATGACGTCGTTGCGGCCGAGCCGCACAAGGTCGAAGGCGTTCATCAGGGCATGGGAGGAGGAGGCGCATGCGGACACGATGGCGTAGTTGACGCCCCGGAAGCCGTATTTCATGGAGACATGCCCAGAGGCGATGTCAATGATCATTTTCGGGATGAGAAAGGGGTTGTAGCGGGGCATGCCGTTGCCGAGGATAAAATCCTCCACCTCCTTTTCGAGGGTAGTGAGGCCGCCGATGCCCGAGGAGATGACGACGCCGACCCGGTCGAGGTCGAGCTTTTCGGGGTCGAGGCCAGCGTGGGCGATGGCTTCGTCGGCAGCGACCATGGCATAGATGGCAAAATCGTCGAGGCGGCGGACTTCTTTTTTGTCAATGAAGTCCTCGGCGTTGAAGTTTTTGACCTCGCAGGCGAACTGGGTCTTGAAGTTTGTGGTATCGAAATGGGTAATGGGGCCAGCGCCGCTGGTGCCTTTCTGCAAGCCATCGAGGTATTCCTTGATGTTGTTGCCGATGGGGGTCAGTGCGCCGATGCCAGTGATGACAACCCTTCTCATAAGCTGATTTTGTATGGCAAGTAAGCAGGTAGCGGTGCGCTACGGCTTGGTATGGTGAAAGGAGGAGAGAGAAGCCAAAAACCTGCTTTTTGGTCGAAAGGAAAAGCGGCAAGAAAAATTGATGATGGCCGTAGAAACGGGTGCAAAAGCAGTTTCAAGGTCAATTTTCAAGGATTTCCGTTGGACGGATGCGAGGTTTTTGGCTTCGCCAAGTGAAAATTCGGAAGGGCCGACTACGAATTGGATTCGATGTACTCGATGGCCTGACCTACGGTTTGGATTTTTTCAGCTTGCTCATCTGGAATGGAGATGTCGAACTCCTTTTCCAATTCCATGATAAGTTCTACGGTGTCGAGAGAGTCGGCACCGAGGTCGTTGGTGAAGCTTGCCTCTGGCGTTACTTCTGATTCTTCTACGCCCAGTTTCTCAACGATGAGTTGTTTTACACGAGTTGCAATGTCAGACATATCAAACACTATTTAAGTGGAAAAATCAATTTGGACATTGGGCCAAGCCAGCGAAAAGTCCCGGTTCCGTCAAAAAAAGCGGTACATCTTTGCTGGAATTCCTTTGCCCTTTGCGCCAAAAAGGTTTTGAAATTTCCCGCAAAGAAAGGCAAAGTCTAGTGATTGGAAAAATTTTTTTGGAAATGCGGGCCAGTGCAGCGCCCTATTCGGTTTTTCAGGAAAAAGCCTCGGAGTTTGGGTAGGTTTGCACGGCGCATAATTTTAACGGATGAAGCATTTTGTCAAAAATACACTTAGCTTCGCCTTTTTTTGAAATTCAAGGGCGCAAGCCTTTTGGCCGAAAGGCAAAAACACTGGCTGGATAAATAGTTACAGGAAAAAAACAATCTGAAATAAGGGATTCTAAGCACCTTTGCATGGCACGGGTATCCCGGCTTTAATTTTCACGAACCTATGATGAGCAAGGACAAGAACAGTACAAAAATAGTGGCCACCGTAGGCCCTGCCAGTAGCAATTATGAAATGCTGAAAAAGCTGGCCATCGCCGGCGTGGACATTTTTCGGCTCAACTTCTCGCACGGCTCCCACGAAGCCCACAAGGAAGTCATCAACCACATCATGCGGGTGAACGAGGAACTGGACACCCACGTGGGCATCCTCGCCGACCTCCAAGGCCCCAAGCTCCGTGTCGGAATCATCAAGGACGAGCCGCTGATGCTGGACAAAGGTGACATCATCACCTTCGTGAACACCCCCTGCGAAGGCACCAAAGAGGCCATCTACATGAGCTACCAAGCCCTTGCCGAGGACGTAAACCCCGGCGAGACCATCCTCGTTGACGATGGTAAAATACGCCTCCGGGTGGTCGAAACCAACAGGAAAGACACCGTGCGCCTCGAAGTGACCCACGGTGGCCCCATCCGCTCCAAAAAGGGCGTCAACCTCCCCAATACAAAGGTGAAGCTGCCCGCACTTACCGAAAAAGACAGCCAAGACCTCGATTTCATCCTTACGCAACCCGTCAACTGGATAGCCCTCTCCTTCGTGCGCTCCGCAGAAGACTTGGATGGCCTGAAGCACCGCATCGCATCCAAAGGGCACCCCGCCAAGGTCATTTCAAAAATTGAAAAACCTGAAGCACTGGAAAACATTGATGAAATCATCAAGGCCAGCAACGGCATCATGATAGCCCGTGGCGACCTCGGCATCGAGACGCCCATCGAAGGACTGGCCATGACCCAGAAAAGCATCATCGCCAAGTGCATCAAGCGGGCAAGGCCCGTCATCGTGGCCACCCAGATGATGGAGTCCATGATGGAAAACCCCACGCCAACCCGCCCCGAAGTCACCGACGTGGCCAATGCCGTGCTCGACGGTTGCGACGCCGTCATGTGCTCCGGCGAGACGGCGATGGGCAAATTCCCCGTGGAAACCATCGAGACCATGGGCCGCATCATCCACGAAGTGGAGACCAACGACCTCTACCAAGTGCGCTTCCCGGAGCCGCACGAAAAATCCAGCACCTTCCACAGCGACGTCATCTGCTACAGCGCCGTGGACGTGGCCGAGCGCATCAACGCAAAGGTCATCACGGGCATGACCGTGTCCGGCTACACGGCCTTCAAGGTGAGCAGCCGCAGGCCCAAGCGCAAAATCTGCATCTTCTCCGGCCAAGTACATATACTCGCCACCCTCAACCTCGTTTGGGGCGTCAAGGGCTATTATTACGACAAGTTCACCACCACCGACGAGACCATCGAAGACACGGTCAACATCCTGAAATCGTTCGGTGACGTAGCCCCCGGCGACGTCATCGTCAATATCGGCTCCATGCCGCTCTCGAAGCGCCTGCGCACGAACATGTTGCGGGTGACGCAGGTGGAGTGATTTGATTTCGGATTTACGATTGCGGATTGCGGATTGGGGGCGTAGCTTAACGCACCAGTGCTACATCGCCAGCGAGTATATTGCTCCTACCGTCCACACTGACTACGGCGGCTACCCAAGTGTATATCCCAAGATTGGCATCCTTGCCCCGGTCTGTCCCGTTCCAGCCTTGCGCCAGCTCGTTGGGCTTCAGGCCTTCTTCATGGAAAACGATGCTGCCCCAGCGGTCGAAAATCGTCAAGTATTCAATCTCCGCAATCTCAGGGCCACAGAACAAGGTGAAGCTGTCGTTTGCGCCGTCGCCATTGGGCGAGAAGGCATTTGGGGCAAAAACTCCAGCCCTGCTGTTGGCAATTACCTGTACCGAAACTTCATCGCTGGCTGGGCATCCGTTTTCATCAATCGCAAAAACCTGATAATCAATGCTTTGCTGTGGAAGCGCCAGTGTCTGCTGGCAAGTTGGGCAGTCCAAGTAGTCGGTCGGAAGCCACCACACGCTATCCAGCACGGCGCTGGAGGTGGCTAGGAGCGTGATTGGGGTGCCTTCGGCAATGGACAGGTCTGGCCCGGCATCCAGTAGGAGTGCAGGTGGTTCGGCAATCGTCAGCAAGGTATCCCATGCGCAACCGCTGGCGTCAGCGGCGGTGAGCACGTAGGTGCCGCCGCTCAATCCTTCAAAAACAAGGCTGCTGGTGGCCGAACCACCATTTATCGAAAACGAGTAGGGCGGGAGGCCTCCCGCCACTGCCGTTATCTCGACCCAAGCGTCCGTACCCCCTGCGCAAGTGGGCGCTTCCGCAAGCGCCTCGGCCACCAATTGCGAAGCCAAGACGACCGTTGTCGTTGCCGTGCTGGTGCAGCCGTTTGCATCGGTGGCCGTCACCGCATAAATGCCATTTTCAGTGGCCGGAAGGCTTGCACCGCTTATCAAATTTGACCAAACAAAACTACTGGCTGGCGTGGCCGAAGCTGCTAACAGGACACCGACCGATGCACAGCCATTGGGCGCTTGTTCGATGTTGACAAGGGGCAACGGCAGTATGGCGAGGTTCAGGGTGAAGGCCGTATCGCAGGCCGTGGGCGAAGTGGCCACGTAGTTATAAGTGCCAGCCTGTGCGAGCACCTGACCACCGAATAGCATGGTTTGGCCTTGGCAAATGGCGGTGTCCAAACTGATGGCGATAGTAGGCACCACGGACAGCGTAAGGCTCACGGTGCTGTCGCAGCCTAGCCAGCTGGGCAGTGTGGCTTGGTAGCTGCCCGGCGCTGTTAGCAGGCTGCCGCCAAACGGGTAGCTGCTGCCCTCGCAAATCGTAGCGGAAAAGGCACTGGCGGAAGGTGGCAGCACGGTCAGGTTTAGCTGTACGGTGCTGTCGCAGCCGTTGGCGTTGGGCAGCGTAGCGAGGTGGCTACCGGGCGTGCTGAATACTTGCCCGCCAATGTTGACGCTGCCGCCCTGGCATACACTGGAATCGAGCACAGTGAAACTGGTGGGCAGCCATGAAAGGTCTAAAGCCAAGAGGGTGTCGCAGCCGTTGGGGCTGGCCAGGGTATCGAGGTAGGTGCCGGGCTGTGTCAACTGCTGCCCATTGAACGAATAAGCATCGCCTTGGCAGATGGTGGCCGTGAGCGAGGCCTGCAACAATGGCAGGAACACGACCGTGGTGCAGTGCGTGGAGTCGCAGCCGCTGAACGCCATGGTGGTGTTGCAAACGGTGGTATCGGCGGTGATGGACTGGCCGTTGAGGATGATGCTTTCACCAGTGCAGCCCTGAATGGTGGACTGGGTGGAGGTGGGCTGGCCTGCACTGACGGTGATGGTGTCAGACCATGTGCAGCCCAGCAAAACATCCGTTGCTTCATAAATGGCAGTGTAGGTGCCTGGGGCAACCACGTTAAACGTATTGGCATTGCTGCCGTCTTGCCAGGTGGTGGAATAAATTGGCCAAGTACCGGGCTGCTGCGTGGGCGTGGCAAGTAACAGTGCCTCTCCATTGCATAGCGTGGTATCGCTGCCTAATGAAAATACAGGGAACGGCCAGTATTGGATAGTGAAAATTCTACTCAACTGCTGCCCAGCCGATTGCGACCAAACTGTTATTTCGTAATCCTTGCTTTCAAGATAGGTTGTTGGCTGCACTGCATCATTGTGGTACAATACCGATAGTAGCGCCAAGCTAAAATCTTCGCTGGAGGCCGTGCCTGCGTTCACCAAAACCAAGCGGTTGGTGCCATTGCCAAGCACGGTGATATTGGGCGTGGTGCCAGCGGTGAGGTACTCGAAGGGGAAATCGTTTCCGTTGGTTTGGAGGAAGGCCGTGTCAATGACGATGGAATCAATGTGGTAGCCGGATTGCAGCACAAGGTCGGAGTCTGCGACAGGGCTGGGCACCACGCAAGTGATGTAGCTGAAATTGCCATTGCTGCTCCCGCTGCTGTCATCGCCGTCGAGGTCGAGGGTGTAGGCGCAGTCGGAGGCGAGGTATTCGTTGGGGGTGGCGAGGCCGTTTATGCTCGTAGA
>JALOMF010000207.1 GCA_025455635.1 Saprospiraceae bacterium
CCTTTTTTTTGTCGAAAAACAAAGCTTGTCGGGCTCGGAAGTTGAGTATTTCATCAGCAACGACTTCATTTCTTACAACTTGCACCTGCTCTGTGTAAGTATCAGGGTCGAAAGTTATCACCGTATCCACTTGTACCAGCTTGGCCATCAAATCCAACTGCCTAAGCCATTTGGTCAGCCCAGCATCTTCGTAGGTATCGAAGCGTTCTTTTTTGCAGGCATCCAAGACCCATTTTGCCAGCCAGTTGTCGTTGACAAAATCCTTGCACTCGCCGTTTGGCAAGGAGAATTTTTTAAGCTGAATGAAGGCGGATTGTTCCTTGGGGAAAAGCCGGAAATCATGCTCCGTCTCAAAAGTAGCCACATAACTCAAGTCAGGGTTTTTAAGGAGGTCATCGAGCTGGGCTTGAACAGCGATTGGTAGGCTGAAAAGCAGCAGCATGGATAGTAAAGTGCGCATGGATATTTAGATTTTGATGGTGAAAACGAGGGAGATAGCAAGACAATGTTGCTTGTTCTAAAAGGAACAGTTAAGCCTCGAAACCAAAATCTCAATACTCAAACCGCCCATGCGCCCCATCCACAACCACCTGCTCGCCCTGCATTGCTTCCACATGACCAACCACCTGTGCATCAATTTGGAACGAACGGGCAATGTCAATCAGTGTTTGTGCATCCTTCGGTGAAACGTAGAACTCCAGCCGCTGGCCCATGTTGAACACTTGGTACATCTCCCGCCAGCCCGTACCGGATTCTTGCTGAATCAGCTCGAATAGTGGCGGAATCTCCATCAGCTTGTCCTTCACCACCCGCTTGTCTTTTAGGAAATGCTTCACCTTCGTCTGGCCGCCGCCGGAGCAGTGGATAAGGCCATGAATGCGCTTGCGGTTTTTGCCCTTGAACTCCTCCAAGGCCCGTTGGATGACGGGCAGGTAGGTGCGGGTCGGCGACAGCACCAGCTTACCGACGGGGATTTCTTGGCCGTTGATTTCCACCAAGTCGGTTAGGCGTTTTGAACCCGTATAAATCACCTCGGCGGGCGTGTTCGGGTCGAAGCTGTCTGGGTATTTTTCCGCATAGATTTTGGAGAAAACATCGTGGCGGGCACTGGTGAGGCCGTTGCTGCCCATGCCGCCGTTGTACTCGGTTTCGTAACTGGCTTGGCCGTGGCTGGCCAGCCCGACGATGACATCTCCAGCCTGTATATCATTGACAATCAGCTCATTGCGCTTCATTCTTGCGAATGTTGTGTAGCCCACGTCAATGGTGCGCACGATGTCGCCCACGTCTGCCGTCTCGCCGCCAGCGAGGTGCAGGCCGATGCCGTGCTGGGCCATGTTTTCCACAAAGTCCTGCGCTGCTTGGATGAGGGTGGCAATGACCTCGCCGGTCACGAGGTTCTTGTTCCTTCCGATGGTCGAAGAGACGAGAATGCCATCGGTGCAGCCCACGCAGGCCATGTCGTCAAGGTTCATCACGAGGGCGTCCTGTGCAATGCCCTTCCAGACGCTGAGGTCGCCCGTTTCCTTCCAATAAAGGTAGGCGAGGCTCGTCTTGGTGCCAGCCGTGTCGGCGTGCATGATGTTGCAGTGGCGCTGGCTGCCGCCCACCACATCAGGCAGTACCTTGCAGAAGGCCATCGGGTACAGGCCCTTGTCCATGTGCTTGATGGCGGCATGGACTTCGTCTTTGGTGGCACTGACGCCACGGAGGTCGTATTTGTAGTTCAAAAGGTGGACGATTTTCAAAGGGAGACGTAAGTGGATATGCCACTTTTACTTTGCCCTTTTTTTAACTTTTTATTGCTTCGGGCAAAGATAGGCGAAGAATTTCCCGCCACTCCTTACATTGGCGGAAAAAACAAGCCAATGAAATTCCACCACCTGCTAACAGTTCTATTTTTAGCCGCATGCGGCGAAAACAAAGACCAAGCCCCCGTTGCCGAAAAACCTGCCGAAACTCAATCCACGGCTCCTGCTGCCAATCGCCAAATTGAACGGCTGATGCCAGAACTTGACGCCATAATTGACACCAATGCTGTGATTGAAGTGCTGGCTGAGGGCTACACTTGGTCAGAAGGCCCACTTTGGGTACCCGATGGCGACTACCTGCTCTTCACAGACGTGCCTGAAAACAAGATTTACAAATGGAAAGAAGGTGAAGGTGTCAGCCTGTACTTGACTCCCGCTGGTTTCACTGGTAAAACAACCACCAGTCCAGAACCTGGCGGCAACGGCTTAATATTGGATGCCAAAGGCAGGCTCGTCATTTGCCAGCATGGCGACCGCCGCATCGCACGCATGAAGGCACCGCTCGACCAGCCAAAGCCTGATTTTGAGACCCTGGCCGACAAATGGAACGGCAAGCGCTTCAACAGCCCGAACGACTTGGTCTTCGACAAGGCTGGCAACCTCTATTTCACCGACCCTCCCTACGGCCTGAAAAACCATGACCGTAGCTCGGACAAAGAAATCCCCTTCCAAGGCGTGTATCGCCTCAACACAAAAGGCAAGGTGGAACTGCTAGATTCTACCATGTCACGCCCAAACGGTATCGCACTTACTGCCGACGAAAAAACCTTGTTCGTTGCCAATTCCGACCCGGAGTACTGCTATTGGAAGGCATTTGATATTTTGCCCGATGGGAAACTGACCAATGAGCGCTTGTTCCATGATGCCACTACGGAAGCGAGAACAGGCATGAAAGGGCTTCCCGACGGTTTGAAAATCAACAAAAAAGGGATACTTTTTGCTACGGGGCCAGGTGGCGTCATGATTCTCAACCAAAATGGCGTCCTCGTCGGCAGAATCAATCCCGGCCAGCCCACCGCCAACTGCGAACTTAGCCCCGACGAAAAAACGCTTTACATGACTTCGGATATGTACTTGTGCAGGGTGAAATTGAAATAAGTTTGAATCGGCAGCAGTAGCATTGGTGCTGAAAACTTAGGGCATGTTATGGACAGACAGTTTGTTCGCATGACGATATTTGACTGGAATTTTTATGCAACCATAAAAATCGCTAGGTTCTAAACCGAGCTTCGGATTTTACCTAAAAACAAAAGGGGCTGGGGTCGTGATGACCCCAGCCCCTCGTTTTTTTTCAATCCATAAGGCTTAATCCTTGTCTTCAACTCGTAGTGCGAGTAATGCGGCGACGAGTAGCATTCCACCTGCAAGCATCACAGCATAAAGCGTGTTGCTTCCAAGTACGTATTTCAAAACCAAACCAAAAAACAAGGTTGCTAATATTTCAGGAATGACAATGAAGAAATTAAAAATGCCCATGTACACACCAAGCTTGCCGGGTGGCAAATGCCTGGCGAAAATAGCATAAGGCATTGAGACAGTACTTGCCCATGCAATACCGACGCCTATCATGGAAAAAATAAGCTGGTACTTGCTGCTGTAGGCGCCCATCAGCAGCAAACCTATGCCCCCTAGGGCCAAACACAACGCATGAGTTTTAGGCTTTGATATACGGTTTGCCAAAGGGGCTAAAAGAAAAGCCACAAGGAAGGTCACTGCCGAGTATGCTGCAAACATAACGCCGCCCCATTCCGACCCTTGCTTGTAAAGGTCTGAGTCGGGGCTTGGGGCTTTAAAAATGTAAGTAGCTGTGGCATCACCAAAGAAAAACCACATTAAGAACAAGCCCATCCAAGTGAAGAACTGTACGATGGTCAACTGCCGCATTACTTTTGGCATATTGGCAATGTTGCCGAGAATCTCTATGAAACCCTCAGCAGCCGCACTTAAAGCATTCCCACTTTTTTGTTTCATACTCCGAAAAGCAGTCATGTCGTCGGGCGGGTATTCTTTTGTACGTAATACAGTGTATAGCACTGCGCCCAAAAACGCTATTGCACCTATGTAGAAGGAAATTTTCACATTGGCAGGTATGGCCTCGGTGCCATCGGGAACGACCCCGAACACATTGCGGAGCAAAAAAGGCAAGGCTGAGGCAATGACAGACCCTAGCCCTATGAAAAAGCTCTGCATGGTGAACCCCATCGTGTGCTGTTTTGCTGGCAACATGTCGCCCACAAATGCACGAAAGGGTTCCATAGAAACATTGATGCTCGCATCAAGAATCCAAAGCAAGCCTGCTGCCATCCATAGCGCAGAACTGTTCGGCATGAGCACAAGGCAGATTGAAGCCAAAATAGCACCCACTAAGAAATAAGGTTTTCGGCGTCCGACACGGTTCCATGTCCTGTCTGACATGTAGCCGATGATGGGTTGTATGATTAGCCCAGTAAGCGGTGCCGCCAACCATAAAATCGGTAATTGGTCAGGTTCAGCATGTAGGTACCGGTAGATACTGCTCATATTGGCCATCTGTAGCCCCCACCCAAATTGGATGCCCAGGAACCCAAAGCTCATGTTCCAAATTTGCCAGAATGACAAAGTGGGCTTGTCTTGATTCGCTAATATTCCATTTTCCATAATTCAGATTTAGTACATCGTTTTTTTAGTTCGTTGAAACAACGTGAAACAGGGGTTTGGGGCGCAAACCCCGCTTGAATTACTTCAACGAACTTAAAAAACGATACATTTAGTTTGCTCGAAAGGTAAAACGAGTTTCCAATTATTTGCCATAGGCCAAAAAAAAAGGCCGGGCACACTGACGCTGTGCCCGGCCTTCCTGGTGCCAATTTGGTGGTTATCACCACTCAATCCCAATCTCCTTCCTGTTTTTCGGGATGAACAAGATGTTGATGAGTTTGGCTGTGGTATTGGTGGTGTGGTAGCGGTCGGTGCCCACCCACACCATCACGTCTTCTGATTTGGCAATCTGCATTTTCCACTCCCGGTCGTCGCCGAGCAGTGGGGCATCGAGGTGAACGGTGCCAGCCTTGCCGTCAATCGTCCAAGCGCCAGTGCCGATTTTGTTCTGCATGTGGCCGTAGTCGTAGCTGCCATCGGGCCTGAACTTGAACCAAGCGCCGGGGTTTTCCCTCGAAGACTCCGTGTCGCTGATGCGGCGCAGGCCCTGCACCACCCAGTAATTGCTGGAAAGTACCCGAACGATGCGTTCCTGTTGAGGCGTTTCAGGTTTCAAGGGCAAGGGTTCGGGCTTCTTTGGGTCTTCCTTGATAATGGGGTTGGCGCCAATGGCCGAACTGATGGCCGCCTTCGGCCTTTCCGCATTGTAAACTTTTCCGGTAATGGTGTCCACTACCTGAATTTTGGTGGTGATGCCGTCGGTGCCCGGTACGAGGTCAGACGGGGGGGCTACTTCCGGTGCGGAGCCATTGCTGGGGTCGGTTGTTTTGTTGTTTTGACAAGCAAAAACGAAGAGGCCGAGGGCCAACAGTAGGAACGGGATTTTTTTCATAATTTGTAACACGGTTAACTTTAGTTCTTGAAAGTTTAAGGTTTCAAGTTTCATGGAGTGCCTGCCCAAATGGCTGCATCAGGCGACTCAAAAATGGGTCCATCAGCGAGTTCCCCTTCATCAAAAAACTTGAATCAAAAAACCATTTCAATCAAAAACACCACAAAAATAGCGTAGTGGCACTATTCGATACATTATCAATTTTGACCATTTACAAAAAGTAGGCCGGGAATACCAACCAACGGATTTTACATTGCTTCCGTATTCATCATTTCCTGAAAAAGCTCAACAAACTTGGCCACGTGCAGCCCGTCCATCAGGGCATGGTGGGCGTGGATGGACACGGGCATCGTTTTCCGGCCAGCATGTTCCGTCATTTTTCCGAAGGTGATTTTTGGGCAACTATCAGGAAAATCAAAGCTGCGGGCATGTGAAATGGAGGTGAAATCCAGCCACGGCACCGACGAATAGTGGATGACATTTTCGCCAGAAATGGCGGGCATCAAACCTGCACTGTTTTGCACCCGCGCTATTTCGGCCTTCGCCGCCACTTTGAACATCAAGAAATCCTCAAAAAAATCAATGTACGCAAAGCCGAAACTGCCGTCTTCCCGGTTGATGGTCGGCGAGGCGTGTACCCGGTCATGCACCCATACTTCGCCTTCGGCAATGCGGTAGCGGAACGGCTCCAGTTGGTTGGCAGCCGCCAAGGAACGGTGCAGGTAGGCCAGGAAAAACGACTCGCCATTGGCCTTGGCCCAATGGTAGGCTTCCGTGCAGTCCACCCGAACCGTGACGCCGAAAAACGGCTCTGAAAAGCCACTGAAAAAGCGGAAATGCTCCCTCCGGTTCCAGTTTTCTAGGTCGAGTTTGTGCTTCATGGCAGTAGTTGCGGAACGATTTCGGTTATTTTTTCAATATGGATAAAACGCTCGTGCTCCACTTTGTGGTCAATTCGCTCGTGCGCCCAAGTGGTGTGGTAGGGCACATGCACGCCCCAGCCACCGATGTTCAGCACGGGCAGCACATCGGATTTCAGCGAATTGCCCAGCATCAAGAACTCGGCAGGCTGGATGTCGAGGTGGCGGATGAGCTTCTGGTAGTCCTTTTCCTGCTTGTCGCTCATGATTTCGATGTGGTGAAAAAAAGGCTCCAAGCCCGATTTCATCAGCTTGCGCTCTTGGTCGAGGAGGTCGCCCTTGGTGGCTACCACGAGGCGGAACTTGCCGTGCAACGCCCGCAGCACCTCCTCCACCCCATCGAGCAGTTCGATGGGCTTGGCCAGCAGTTCCTTGCCGTATTCGATGGTTTTTTCGAGGATGGCGGGGTTTGCCGTGTTGTTGGTCACACGCAGCACGGTCTCCACCATGGAGAGCATGAACGCCTTGGCACCATAGCCGTAGAGGGCCAGGTTTTGCATTTCCACTTTGAAAAGCTCCTGTGAAACCGTGTGGTGCGGCAGGTAGTCTTCGAGCAGGGCACAGAATTTTTGCTCCGTTTCCTGAAAAAAAGGCTCGTTGACCCAGAGGGTATCGTCGGCGTCGAAGGCGATGACTTTGACTTGGTGCTTCATGGAAAACAGTGAATTTGGACGCAAACATACCCAATCCTTGATTCAATGGTTTTTGAAAGTTTCAGGTTAAAGGTTTCAAGTAACATTAGCCAAATTCATAATCTCAGCATTTTTTTTTAAATCTTTTTGTAGCAATATGCAACTCAAAATCGCTCAAATCGGAGGTTTCCCTGAAACTTTAAACCTGAAACTTATTGAACCTTTGTGATTATACTTGCAGCCTAAACCACGATACGATATGAGCTATTTCCAAAACAAAACGGTCTGGATTACGGGCGCATCCTCCGGCATTGGCGAGGCGCTTGCCCACGAATTTGCCCGGCAGGGCGCCCGGCTGGTGCTCTCCGCCCGCA
>JALOMF010000208.1 GCA_025455635.1 Saprospiraceae bacterium
CAGCAGCACGAAGTGCAGTGGAAGCAGAGGGCCGCTACAAACTTCTGTCGTAGGTGTGGATCAGGACAACATTCTCACGTTCCATAGTAACGATGTGCAAGCGCACAAGCGCATTCCAATAGGCTGTATGTAGCTTGTGAATTCAGCTATTGCGCTGCTCTACAGCCTTCCCTGTGCCAAGATTGATTCCCTTGCATTTGAAAACCCCGTCGAGGCTGCTAGGCTCATGCGGGAGGCCATCCTTCAGAACACCGCCCCAGTTTCCAGCCTCGCCGATGAGACTGTCAGTGGCGGTCGGCTCGATGTTTATGAAGCAATGAAGTACCTGCATGCCTACTGCATAGCTACGCAACCTGAGCTAGAAGGTGGTGATTTCAAGGAGAAATACCTTGGCGGCAAGGGGTTGGTGAGCGTCCGACCGAACCCCGTGACGGACGAGCTTTTTGTAGATTACAGCCACTTGGACTTCAAGCCCGTGCGGCTTCGGATGTACAATGCGTTGGGCCAGGAGATGATTTTAGAAGAAAACACATTTCCCGCAGCATTCGAGGCACAGACCATCAAACTGGATGTGAGTTACTTGTCGAGCGGTTTTTATGTTGTCAACCTGTTTGACCTTAGCCGAAAGATATCATTTAAGTTCATAAAGATTTAGTGTAAAAACGGCTGAGATGCCCGCCAGCTTCTCTTCACCCTGGTCATTGTGTGCGTTAAATTGACTGGGGCCGCAAGGTTTCCAACAGTTATTTTTGAAGCTTTGAGCGGGTGTTGAAATAATTCAGAAGATTTTTTCTCTGAAAAATTTTTCTTTATCTGTGAAAGCGCTATTTTTGCAGCCGCTTACGAAAAAACAGTTTTTCAAGTCAAGCGATAATTGAAAATAAACGAGCACTGGATGAACCTCTTTTCGATGAAAAGTTGTTGAGTGCTTAGTTCAAATAGGCCCCGTAGCTCAATTGGATAGAGCACCTGACTACGGATCAGGAGGTTAAAGGTTCGAGTCCTTTCGGAGTCACTACAATTGCGGGTTTTGCGTTAAGGATTTTTGAGCGACGCTCATATTCTTGAGGAACAAGACCCAAACTGAATCAATACCATGTCGAGAGTTTGTCAACTAACAGGAAAAAGGCCAGTATCCGGCAACAAAGTGTCGCACTCAAACCGCAAGACACGTCGCCGTTTTTTGCCCAATCTTTTCAAGAAGCGTTTTTTCATTCCCGAAACAGGTGAATGGATTACCTTGAAGGTTTCAAATACTGCACTTCGCAGTATCAGCAAGCACGGCCTTTCGGCTTATCTCAAAAAGCAACAGGCTAGGGGCTTTGGTGAGGATATTTCACTTGCTCCGACTCAAGGCTGCTAATTTATCGAATCACATCCTGTTTCAACCAAACAGTTCAACTGAAAAAAAATGGCTAAGAAAAGCAAAGGAAACCGCATTCTTATCACACTTGAATGCACCGAGCAGCGGAAAATGGATGTGCCTGGCATTTCCCGGTACGTTACGGAGAAAAACCGTAAAAATACCCCTGACCGTCTCGAACTGAAGAAATACAACCCATTTTTGAAAAAAATCACCATTCACAGGGAGATAAAGTAATCTGTGTTTTGGGCTGCTTCATGGGTTGACAAAGAAATCAAAACCATCATCTTCAATTAAGTAAGTCATGGCAAAAGTATCAAAGAACGCAAAAGTCGCTCAACGTGCCGCCAACGTAGGTTCCGGGCGTGACTATGTGAAGGTTGTTAAAAGTGTAAAAGACCCTAAGTCAGGCAAGTACACTTACAAAGAATTGATGATTCACAAAGACAAGGTGAAGGAGTTCTTCGAGAAGAAGTAATCGTCCGCAACACCTTTTCGCTGTAAAATCTCGAAGGCTTTTCTTAAACCTGCTTTAAGAAAAGCCTTTGTCGTTTACAAGAAATTGGAAAACTGGAGAACAGGGGATTCATCCATTCCCCTATTTTCCAGTTTTCCAATTTCCTAATTCCATAGGAATGAGCTTTTTCAAAAAATTCTTCACCAAGGAAAAAGAACAAGACCTTGACCAAGGGCTAGAGAAAACCAAGACAGGTTTTTTTGACAAATTGACCAAAGCCGTGGCTGGCAAGTCAACTGTTGATGTTGAGGTGCTCGATGAGTTGGAGAACATCCTGATTTCTTCGGATGTCGGGCTGGAAACCACCGTTAAGATAATTGGTAGGATAGAAGAGCGGGTTAAGCGTGACAAATACCTGAATACCAGCGAGTTGGACCGCATTATGCGTGACGAAATCGTGCAGTTATTGGAAGAAAACAACACAGGCGATACGCATGATTTTGCGGCTCCTCCCGGCAAAAAGCCTTATGTGCTGCTGGTAGTTGGCGTGAACGGCGTTGGAAAAACTACAACGATTGGGAAATTGGCCTACGCATTCACCAAGGCAGGCCAAAAAGTAGTCATCGGCGCAGGTGACACCTTCCGGGCAGCCGCAGTTGACCAGTTGAAAATTTGGTCAGAGCGGGTAGGCTGCTACTTCTACGCCAAGGGCATGAACACCGACCCCGCAGCGGTAGCTTACGAAACCGTGGATTATGCCCTAAAAAACAACCTAGATGTCTGCATCATTGATACGGCAGGCCGTCTCCACACCAAAATCGGCTTGATGAACGAACTGACAAAAATCAAGCGCTCCATCAGCAAATGCCTGCCCGATGCCCCTGACGATGTGATGTTGATTCTGGACGCCACCACTGGCCAAAACGCCATTGAACAGGCAAAGCAGTTCACCACTGCCACCGACGTCACTTGCTTGGCACTTACCAAATTAGACGGCACTGCCAAGGGCGGCGTAGCCATCGGCATTTCAGACCAGTTCAAGATTCCCATAAAATACATAGGAGTGGGCGAGGCGATTGACAAGCTGCAAGTGTTCAACAAACGGGCATTTGTGGAGTCGCTGTTCAAGCGGTGAGAGAAGTGAGAGGGTGAGAGAAGTGAGCCTCCAAAGTAAGCTATATACTACCAAGTTTCTCACGCTCTGAGCCTCTCACATTTCCCACGCTCTAAAAAAAAGTCCCACCCTTGCGGGCAGGACTCCAAATATAAAGCTATGAAAACTAAAACTATTCTAGTTTTTATTCTTCTTCCGAAGCTGAAACTGCTTTCCCTCCATCGAGTTCATCTTGCAATTTCTTAAGCTCGTCCCATTTGCCGTTGGCTGCCAAGTCAGCTTGGTGCGGCCATGTGGTTGGGTCGTGGAAGCCGAAACGTGAGCCAGCTGCTACCAGGATTTCCTTGATACGTTCTGGTGCAGTGGCTGCCATGCCAGCAAATGTAGTAATTCCTTCCGCATTTAGCAATTTTTCAATTGCAGGACCTACGCCTTCGATTTTCTTGAGGTCATCTGCCTTGTCAGTGGCGGGTGCGGCAGGAGCTGGAGCAGCAGCCTTCACTGGGATTGTTACTGGCACTGCTACTTTTTCTTCAACTTTTTTAGGCTTGGCCACTGGAGCAATCGTTTCGGCTACACCGTAAGGCATGATGCTCACGAATGTGCGGTCACGACGGCTTTTGCGAAACACCACCTTGCCATCAACTGCTGCATGGAGGGTGTAATCCTTGCCCATGTAAACATGCTCACCTGCGTGGAACTTCGTACCACGTTGGCGAACGATAATATTGCCAGCTACGGCCGCTTGGCCGCCATAAAGTTTCACACCGAGTCGTTTCGCATTACTGTCCCGACCATTCTGGGTAGAACCTTCACCTTTCTTATGTGCCATTTTTGATAAATTTTAAAGGTTGATAAATGCCCAAGCCCTTAGAAAGTAGCTTGGAGGTTGATGCCCAGAATTAGGCAGTAATCGAGTTGATTTTGATTTTCGAGAACTGTTGGCGGTGGCCCTTCTTCACCCGGTAGCCTTTGCGCCTTTTTTTCTTGAAAACGATGACTTTGTCGCCCTTTACGAGCGGGTCTAGTACAGTAGCGCCAATCTTGGCGCCCTTCACTATCGGCGTGCCGACGGTGACGGAGCCGCTGCGGTCAACCAAGTGTACTTGGTCGAACGATACGCTTGCCCCTTCTGCGGCTTCTAACCGGTGTACGAACAGCTCTTGGCCTTCCGTCACTTTGAATTGTTGACCGGCTATGGTTACGATTGCGAACATGATTAAAAAATTTTTATTAAAAATTGATTTACTGTTTTGAAATGCTTCAAAGCCCTTCAAAAACGGGCGCAAAGATAGCCACTCGTTTTGGGAAAAACTATTTTTGAACCTGAAAATCAATTAAAAAATCAAGGTTTTCACAGAAAAGCACCCAATTGCCGTGCCGATGCAAGCCCAAGGAAGCATTTGTTGCAAAACGCCCTGTAAACATGCCGTACACTTCTTTGGTTTTTATCAAATATAACCCTAAGTTGCGGCCTAATTTTTCACTCAAAAGTCCTTTCAAATATGGAAACAATAAAATTGGGTTCCAATAACCCACAGGTCAAGCGCTGGCAGTATTTCCTCATCGGCCTTGGCAACGACCATATCATCGCAGATGGCGACTTCGGCCCAAAGACCCACACAGCCACTGTGAAATTCCAGGAGGCCAATGGCCTCACGGGTGACGGGGTAGTTGGCCCAAAATCCTACCTTGCTGCATTTCGGGCAGGCTATCGCCTGAAAGAAGCTTTCGAGTTTCCATATAAGCCCGATTTCAACCCGCTGGTTGGCAATGCCGCCCGTGCCAAAATCTTCGGCAATTTCAAGTTCAAATCGGCAGGAAACGGCACCGAGGCCATCATCATCACGGATGGTTGGGCAGAGAAAAATATCGTCCGGCCTGAGATTCCACAACTGAAGGGCATCAAGGGCGTACCGCAGAGCGGCAAAATCCAGTTTCACAAACTGGGTGCCGAGCAGCTCCAAGCCTTGTTTGTGGACTGGGAAAAAGCGGGCTTGATGAAGCACATACTCACTTGGGAAGGCTCCTTCGTGCCCCGCTTCGTGCGTGGTAGCCGAAAGGTACTTAGCAACCACTCCTTCGGGACCGCCTTCGACATCAACTACGCTTGGAACAAGCTCGGCCAAGTGCCTGCCCTTATCGGCGAAAAAGGCAGCGTGCGGGAACTGGTGGCCATCGCCAACAAGCACGGCTTCTACTGGGGCGGCCACTTCAGCCGCTTGGATGGCATGCACTTCGAGGTGGCCAAGCTCATGTGAGGCTACCTATTTTCGGTTTGGATAAAACGAAGCGGGTTCTTTCCAGTGGCTTGGCCACGAAAAGAACCCGCTTTTTATTTTCAATACTTTCACAGCAAAACCGCAAAACCATCAAGCGCCTCGCCTGAATTTACTCCAAACCCAACTGCGCCGCCACCAAAGCAGCCCGCCAACTAGCAGCAGCGGCCAAATATTTACGAAGAAAATGACGATGCCCTGGAGCATGTCCCAGCCATTCTTCAAGCCACTGACCAACTTCGTCCAAAACGATTCATGGAATGCATTCGGTTCGGGCCGGAACTCAATGGCCTGGTAGATTTCCAAGCGGATGGTGCTCATCCCGACCTGGTCTTTCAGGTAGCGCAAACGGCCTTCCTTGGCCTCGATTTCCTCTTGGATGATGCGGATTTGTTCCTCGGCGTCGAGCACGTCCTTCACGGTCTTGGCCTTCGTGCGCAGGATGTCCACATAGCGGTCTCGCACCTCGATTTTAGTTTTCAGGCGGGTGGTGATGTCCACGTACTCCTCGGTCACGTCCTGCGAGCTGATGCGGCGGTGCGCCGTGTGGATGGCCTCCGTGCCGAGTTCGTGCAGCAGGGAGTCGAAGCGGCTGGCTGGCACCCTGATGGTGATGGTATTGGTGGTCTCGTAGCTGCTATTGGTCAGCTCACTGTCGGAGACATAGCCACCGTGTTTCTTGGCCAGTTGCTCGGCCGTGCGGCTGCTGGCGTCCACGTCCTTCACCTGAATCCGGTAATCAGCCGTCTTGATGATTTGCCTTGCAATGGGCTTGGCGGGTTCCTTTCCTGGTTTGTCAGTGGGCGGGGCAGGTGGGTTGCCTACTGGTGGTTCGGTTGGTTGTGGCGGTGCCGGCGGTTCTTCCTCTTTTGGCGAAAAATCTACATCTGCTCTTGTGGTTTCTACTTGCGCTTCTCCAGCAGATGGGGCTGCGGAAGCGTCGGCGTTGCTGGTGTTTTGGCAGGCAGAGGCAAGGAGCAGCAAGCCCATTGCGAAGCAAAAAAAGGACTGTTTCATGGATTGGATGATTTTTTAGGGATAGATGCAATCGGCGCCAAAAAGGACATACCGATGCCCAAGTATTTTATTGGCCGTACACGGCCTTGACCAATTTGGTGGCCTTGCTGACCTTTCCATCTATTTCAAAATAAACGAAATGCGGCGCTGCCGCTAGTTTTGACAAGTCAAGGTAAATACTGCCAACTGGTTCCAAGACCGACGTCGAGTCGCCCAGTTTTTGACCCCAAACATTGGCCACGATAAGGCTTGCCCGCTCGTACGGCTCCCGTATTTTATAGTCAATGGTGATAAAATCAGCGCTGGGAATGGGATAAACCCGCACGTTTACCAAATCATCCTTCATGGTGAAAATTTCATCCGGCAAAGCATCCCATACCCTGAAATTATCCAGCCCTGCCTCGACTACATTGGGTGAGGTGCTGCGGTCGGAGGCTGTGAGGCTGAGGCGCATGTCGTCTGTGATGCGAATGAATCGGGCGAGGTTAAAAGTGTCGGAAGTGGCCCATTGCTGCACATTGGTGGAATCGGTGGCAAGCGTGAACAGCACGGCACTGTCCGTCCCGTTGTGGATGCGCACGGTGAGCGAATCGTCCGCTGGGTTGTTGGAGATGGCATTGTACCACCAGTAGTCGAATTGCAGCATCGGGCGGTTGTACCTGCTGCGCAGGTTCATGATGGGTGAAATGAGGGCGGTTTCGCCGTCGTCCACTTGGTCGGCGGAGACGGAGCCGCCTGAGTTGCCGGTCACAAACGCACGGTTTCCGGCGTCCAAAGGCGAGTCAGTTGGCGGCGTGAATTGTTGGTTGGCTATAAATATTCCGATGGGCACTCCCCGCTCCCAAAGCCCGTTGTCGGCGGTGCTTTCCACTTGCCAGCCGAGGTCGTTGTTGAAGTCGTCTGCGTAGCCGGGCTGCATTTCAAAAACACGGTCGCCGTCGGCTGAAATATCCAGCGAGTCGGCCAAGCACTCGTAGCCCCAGGTTCCAACGAACAAGTCATAGGTACCTTGCGTAATTTCAGGCAG
>JALOMF010000209.1 GCA_025455635.1 Saprospiraceae bacterium
CAGTAGTTGCGCCCAGTCTCCGACATGAACTGCCAGAGGCCGGATGCCCCAGCTGGTGACACTGCGTTTGGCACCAAAGACGACTCCACGATGGACAAAAACTTGAGGTCAGTCGGAAGGTCGTGCTCTCTTAGGTATTTTTCGTAGATGGGGAAATAAATGGCGGCTCTTTCCATGATGCGCCTTGCATTCGAGCCGCTGTAGGCGAGGTGTTTCTTGATATAGCTTTCCACCTCTGTGGTGTACTGTGGCTTAATCATGCAGTCCATTTTCTCGAAACGGGACCGGATTTCATCGGCGTCGAAGGGTACGGTGTTGGCATTGGTTGGTAGGGCAAAAAGGGAAAAAATAAACAGCGATGCCAACAAGTGGCGTAAACTAAAAGATTCCATGTATTGTACTGGTTAGTTAACAAATACCAGGTTTGCGGCAGCACGGATAGGCGTTTATGCTGAATAATAGCTGGCGCAATGCTGGCTCCTCTGTAGCTTCCTCATTAGATGTTCAGCGAGGATATTTTTACAAATTCGGTAAGCCTTTTGTCAATAGTCATAGACTGTGTGGAGGCGCAAAAGTAGGCAAATATTCTGTCTGTGCAAGCCCCCGTTGATAAAAGTTATCAACAGGCTTTGGGAGCTGCCTTTTCGGGGGCAAAATAAAGAGGGAAATTCCGGCCAAAGCCGAAATAAAAAATCCCGTTTCAGGCTGTTTCCAATCCGGCGCAAAAACCGAGCAGCTCGGCCTCCTGCCACCTGCCTGCCATGAGCTGCACCCCCACCGGCAACCCGCATGGATGCTGGCCTATCGGCAATGCGATGGCGGGCATGCCCACCATGTTTGCCTGCACCGTGAAGATGTCCGCCAAGTACATCGCCACGGGGTCGTCGGCCATCTCGCCGATGTTCCAAGCGGGGGTCGGCGAAGCGGGCATGAGGATGAAGTCAAAATCTTTCAAAATTTCTTCTGTGCGCTCCAAAATCAGCCGCCGAACTTGCTGCGCTTTGGCATAATAGGCGTCGTAATAGCCCGCACTGAGCACGAAGGTGCCGAGCATGATACGGCGTTTCACCTCCGTACCGAAGCCCTCCGTCCTCGATTTTTTGTACATTTCCTGAATGTCCTTCGCCCCGTCTGCCCGGTGGCCAAAGCGCACGCCATCGTAGCGGCTGAGGTTGCTCGAAGCCTCGGCAGTCGTCAGCACATAATAGGCCGGAATGATGTAGTCAAGGTACTCGAAGCCAACTGGCTTCACGGTGTGTCCTTCGCTTCGCAATTTTTCTATGAAATCGAAGGTGAGTTTTTTCACCCCTTCGTCCATGCCGGGGTGGTCGAGGGCGGTGTCGAAATAAGCGATTCTGGCGGGCTTATCGAAATTTGATTTGGAATATGCCTCCACGGGACGCTCGCTACAGGTCGCATCGTACTCGTCCGGGCCGGCCATCACTTCCAGCATCAGCGCAGCGTCAGCAGCCGAGTTTGCCAAAATGCCAATCTGGTCAAAACTGGAGGCGTAGGCCAGCAGCCCGTGCCTCGAAATCCGGCCGTATGTCGGCTTGAAGCCCACCACGCCACAGAAGGCCGCTGGCTGCCGCACCGAGCCGCCCGTGTCGCTGCCGATGGAGGCGAGGCAAGTGCCCGCCTGCACCGCCACCGCCGATGCGCCGCTGCTGCCGCCGGGCACCTTCGTGGGGTCAGCGGCGTTGCGGGTGGGGCCGTAGCAGGAGGTCTCGTTGGTGCTGCCCATCGCAAACTCGTCGCAGTTCACCCGCCCGATGATGATGGCATCCTTGGCCAGCAACCGCTCTACCGCCGTGGCGCTGAACAGCGATTTGAAACCCTTCAGAATTTTGGAACCCGCCGTGACCTCATGGTTTGCGTAGCAAATCACGTCCTTCAAAGAAATCACCGCCCCGAACAGTTTGCCAACGGAATCAGGATTTTGGGCAAATTTCTCATCCAACTCCGCTGCCCGCTGTCGGGCTTCCGCTTCGTAAACCTCGAGGTAGATGTTGAGGTGGCGGGTCGCCTCGATGCGTTCGAGGTAGTGCTCAACGAGGGAAGCGCAGGTGGTTTGGCCTTGCTGGATGGCGGCCTGGGTATCTGAAAGGGAATTATATTCGGCGGTCATTGATAATCTTTTAAAAAATCTTCCAGCAGGACAACTTGGAAGGTTTCGTCGTCGGCCATTTGGTCTTTGAGCCTTCCGTCCGTTGAGACTATGATTTTGTCAACTGTGGAGTTGGCGGCTTCAAACAAAAAAATGTCTTTGTAATAGTTCGTTTTTTCGGAGTTGAGTTTTTCTAAAGTGGATGCTGGTAATTCTTGAAGGTTCTCATCATCCACGAAAATGCATTTTTTAGAATTGTTGATGACGTTTACGATAAAAAACTTGAAGCGTTCCCTTGCCAGTTCATCATAATCATAAGTCTTCGAGCAAGTGTAGATTTTATCGAGGAATTGCCCAGGCCTTCGTACGAACATTTTGTCATCATTTTGCAAAAAAGCAGCTAAGAACCGCTTGACGGATTCAAGTTCTTCTTCGGTTGCATTTGGGCGCATCCGCTCAGGTAGCCATGAGTTCACCACTAGCTCCATGCTTATTTTGCAATTTTGAAAAGCGTCGCAAGATTGTCGAGTTCCGCATCAATAAAACTCTTGAACCCACCAGCAATCTGTCCCTTGTCGTTCACCTCTTGCTGCTCTATTTCCGTGCTTTTACCTTTTTTGGAGCAATAGAAAACATGCAGGTCGTCTGGTTTCAAATCCTTGGTAATCAACAGATTGAGTAAAGAGCTAACCAAATGCTCGCTATGCGTGGAGATGAGGAACTGTTTGTTTTCATTCTCCGCTATTTCGACCAGCACCTTGGCCAAGCGGCTGATGTAAGTCGGGTGCAGGTGAATCTCCGGCTCGTCAATGCAGATGAAGTCGCTGCCTTTTTTCAGCGTCTTGGCGAGGATGGTTACGAGTTGATTGATGCCCGTGCCTTCGTTGACGAGGTCGGTGGTGAAACCGGTTTGTTTGTCACGGGTCCGGAGGTAAAAGTTGGCTGTACCTAAAGTGAAATCAACACGAAATGTTTTGTTAACTATTTTTTCAAAGTAATACTCAATTAAACTAGCCAAGTCGTGGTCGGTAGCAATTAAAGTTGCTATTTCCTCTTGAGTTGTTATTTGATTTTGTAATGGAACTGCACCGAAAAATGCTTGGGTAAAGCCTCGTTGATTGGGGGTGAAGTCAATTTTATTGATTTCGTTAACTGGCGAATTGAAGAACTTATCTATTTTTATTAAATCACTTTTACCAATTTTCAATCCGTCATCAATAACTTTGGTTTCAGCATTGAACCCATTCCAAGAAACTTCAAAAGATGCAGTTAAAGGCTTTACAGGTGGCAACATTCCTGCTGCCTTAAGCATTTGCCCAAGAGAAATCGCAAGTGACTGTTGAGCGTTTGATAATGGAGTATCATGGTCATCGGCTGGAGCATTTACTTCATTCTTTACCTTACTAGCTAAAGCTATATTCTTAGTCTTTGCTAATTTATTTGACGGATATGGAAAGCTAATTTCCAATGAAACGTCATTTTCTAGAGGGCTTATTCCATTTAGATACAACTCTGATTTCTTGGCGTTTAAAAATGCCAAATATTCGACCACTAAGCCTTCACTGTTGGTTTCAACCCCCAGTTTTAAAATCTGGTCTCCATCCTTCAAATGCACAATCTGCTCAAATCCTCCCAAATTAATAAACGGCAACGTCAAAATCGCATCCAAGCTCCGATTCGGGTTGCTCACCAAACTCTTCAAGGTCAGGGCAGCGTACAGCACGCTCGACTTCCCACTGTTATTCGCCCCAGTCAAAATATTGATTTTCCCCAGCGGTAATTCCGCCTTCTGGATGCTCCGGTAATTCTCTATGAAAAGCTTGGTAATCATTGCGTTACGTTTTCAACAAAATTAGCAAAACCTCAAATAACCGACCCAAACTGCTTCAAAAACCTTACATCGTTCTCAAAAAACAACCGAATATCGTGGATGTCATAAAGCCGCATCGCCTGCCGCTCGATACCCATCCCGAAGGCGAAACCGGAATATTTCGAGGAGTCAATGCCGCAATTTTCGAGCACTTGGGGGTCCACCATGCCGCAGCCGAGGATTTCGAGCCAGCCGGTGCCCTTGCTCAGGCGGTAATTTTTTTCGTTGTCCATCCCAATCCAAACGTCCATCTCGGCGCTCGGCTCGGTGAAGGGGAAAAAGCTGGGGCGCAGCCTGATTTTCGGCGTGCCGAACATCTCCTGGGCGAAGTACATCAGCGTCTGCTTCAGGTCGGCGAAGCTTACGTTCTCGTCCACGTAGAGGCCCTCTATCTGGTGGAACTGTGCATGGCTGCGGGCGCTGATGGTCTCGTTCCGATAGACCCGGCCCGGTGCGATGATGCGGATGGGCGGTTTTTGACCCATCATCACCCTAGCCTGCACGGGGCTGGTGTGGGTGCGCAGGAGCATTTCCGTACTGTTTTTCAAATAAAAAGTATCCTGCATGTCCCGTGCGGGGTGGTCTTCGGGCGTGTTCATGGCCGTGAAGTTGTGCCAATCGTCCTCGATGTCCGGCCCCTCGGCGATGGCAAAGCCCATGCGCTGGAAGATGCCCACGATGCGGTTCATCGTGGTGGCGATGGGGTGGCGGCTGCCCAATTCGAGCGGTTCGCCGGGGCGGCTGAGGTCGAGCAGGTCAAGGTCGGCATCGCCTCCAGCCGATTCCAGGGCCTCTTGCAGCTCCGCAAATTTGCGCTCGGCGGCGTCCTTGGCCTCGTTCACGAGCTGGCCATAGTCCTTTTTCTGCTCGTTGGGCACGTTGCGTATCTCGCCCATCAGTGGCTTGATGACGTTCTTCGAGCCGAGGTACTGGATGCGGAACTGCTCCAACTCCTCTTTCGTCTTCGGGCTGGCCGCTGCTATTTCTTCGATGATGCGTTTTACATTTGCGAATGAATCCATCTTGGAAAGGATTGGAGGATTGAAGGCGAGAAGGATTGAAGTTAGGCTTCAGGGACTTCTCTACTTCGTTTTCCTCAGAAAATGAGGGGCAAAGGTAATATTCTATTGTGGTAAAAATCCTAATAGGTTCCCTTTCGTTCTTGCTGGTGCCTCCATCAATCCTTCAAACATTCAATCCCTTAATCCTCAGTATTGCAAACCTTCCTCCAATCCTACAAGGCGCAAGCCGTCACCTTCCTCTTCATCTGGTTGGTGAGCATGGTGCTGTCGGCGGAGTTCGTGCTATCCGTTTCGATGATTGCACTGCTGCTGCTGTCCCTGTTCCAATTGAAGATTGAGGGGCCAAAGGTCAGCCTCACGTTGCGGGACACGCTGCGGCAAAACCTTCGGAATTACTGGCAAAACAAAGCTTGGCTGGTCGTCACCATTCCCTTTCTACTCGTCTTGGTTTCATGGCCGTGGTCAAGCGACTTGGGCTACACCTTGGAGCGGCTGCGCATCAAGCTCCCCTTCCTCGTGCTGCCCTTCGCCTTCGCCTCCATGCCGCCGCTGCGCAAACGGGAGGTCTGCACCATCCTGTACTTCCTGCTGGTCATCATGTCCATCATCAGCGGCTACGTGCTGGTCAATTTCATCGCCAACTTTGATGCGGAGATGGCCAACCTAGGCCGTGGCGGCCACCTGACCACGCCCAGCAACCATATCCGTTTCAGCCTGATGGTGGCCCTTACCATCCTTGGCGGCGGTGCGCTTTGGCTTGACAAATTCTCCTTTCAAACCAAAAATGAGGCTGTCACTACCCCTCCAATCCGCAATCCGCAATCCGTTAATCCGCTAATCCCTTGCTTGACGCTGTTCCTCTTCGCCTTCATCCATGTTCTATCGGTACGCAGCGGCCTCGTCTCGCTGTACATCGCCCTGCTGGCGCTCGGTGCTTGGTTTTTTTTGGTAAAAAAACGCTACCTGCTCGGCCTGTTGGGCATCGCTGGAGTGGCCATGCTGCCGGTCGCAGCTTACCTGACCGTGCCCAGTTTCAAGGCCAAAGTTGATTACGCCCGCTGGGACTACCTTCAGTTCCGCCAGGGCATCGGCTCGAATTATCCTGACTCGGAGCGCTTCACTTCCATGCTGCTTGGGCTGGACATCGGGCGGGAGCACCCCCTGCTGGGCGTCGGCGCTGGCGACCTGAAACGGGAGGTGAAGCAGCGCTACGAAGCCGGGCAGGTCGGCGACTACCAGTACCGGATGCCGCACAACCAGTTCGTGACCGTCTTCGCTGGTACGGGGCTGGTGGGTTTGGCGTTGTTCCTCTTCGGCTTTTTCTTCCCGCTTTTTTATCAAAAAAACTGGCATAATCCGCTCTTTTTGGCGCTTCATGGCGTCATTTTCACCTCTTTTTTCGTGGAGGACACGATTGAGAACAATTTCGGGGTGTCGCTGTATTTGTTCTTTTTGCTGGTGGGGGTGAAGTATTTGGCGGGGGAGCGGGAATGAGCAAGTTTCCCCAAAGTTTCGGTTCTTTGCATTGGAACTTGGCCGCCAAACCAGCGGTTCGTCCATCAGAAACTTAGTGAATTATGAAAATAGAAATCCAAAACCTTGGCCCCATCCACCACTTCGAGTTCGACTTGGAGAAGGACTTGCACTTGCTGTATGGGGAGAATAATGTGGGGAAGAGTTTTGCGGTGAATGTGGTGTATTGTGTTTTAGAAGCTTTTTTACAAGAGGGAGAGTGGGTTTCCAATTTAGATTTCCATAAATATAATGCCTATTGGGAAAATCTTTTCAACTCGATGTCTTATACAGACAAGTACAATGGACTTAATTCAAAAATGATAGCCAAGATAAGATACTCCCCAACCCAAAGAATAGACATAAGCGAAGAGTTTAAGGATATGCTATTTTATTTCTTAGATGAAACTCTTGTCAAAAATATCAACTCTAATTTTAATCAAACATATTCAAATAACTTAAAAAATTACTTGAACGATGAAACTTCTGGGGTTAAAATTGATGCAAAGGACTTTAATTTATATTTGAAGTATAGAGGGGATTCTGGTTTTTATGTGGCTGAACTTATTCATGAAGATTTAAAGTCCCTCATAGAGGGTTATATTGAAGGGGATGAAGTCAACTATTCCCTTGCTGGTGTCGCTGGGACAAATGCCACAATATTGGAACATAGATTTGGCTTTGACATGTCTAGTGGAATTTATCGTAACATTGCCAGGAGTCCCAAAAGAAGGGACAT
>JALOMF010000210.1 GCA_025455635.1 Saprospiraceae bacterium
GTATCCCCTCATCGGCGGCGGCCATCTGCCGACGATCGCCGCCGACCCCGGTTTGTACCCGCCGTCGAGCCTCGCCGGCCGCTTCGATCGGCAAAGCCCGTTCGTCTCGACCTATCTTCATCAGGGCAACGCAACGTCGAGCGAGGAGTTCGGCTTTCTCCTCGATGAACTCAATGCGTATTCGCATGATCTTCATGCGGCCGTAGGCTTGCAGCCGCTGGCGAGCCCGGCCCGCATCGTCTTCGTCAATGGCACAGATGTCCACCCGGTCTAAGTAAAAAGGCAGGGAATTGTGATAGATAGAATAGATGGAAGGCGACTGATTACTCCTCATAGTCTCAATGTTTGTTAATCCTCGGCTATTCTTATAAAAGTGTGCCTGATTTTATAACTACCTAAGAACGAGGACGTAAGAACTGGATTTTTTTGAAAAAACAAAAATTAAGCAGCAACGAATGCGCAGAAGCATGTCCACATCCCGGATATTTGCTTTTTTGGGCACGAAATCGTGCCGCACATTAGGTGTTTGTTTCAAAAACTATTTCATGGGAAGCCTGTTACATTCACTAAAAAACGCATAATGAAAAAACTGTTCACATTATTCATGTCACTCGTCGGCTTGGCTTCCTGCTTCAACCAGAGTGCAAAACAACGGCCAGCAGGTACCACCACACCAATGCAATCCACCACCTCCATTTACGATTTCAAAATGCCAGAATTGGAATCTGGCGAAATGATTGACTTCAGTCAATACAAAGGAAAAAAGATTGTGCTGCTGAACGTGGCCTCCAAATGTGGCTACACCCCGCAATACGCCGATTGGGAGGCATTTTACAAGGCGCATGGCGATAAAGTGGTTGTGCTAGGCTTCCCCGCCAACAATTTCATGGGCCAAGAGCCGGGCAGCAACGAGGATATTGCGAGCTTCTGCTCCAAAAACTATGGCGTTTCATTCCCCATGTTCCAGAAAATAAGCGTGAAGGGCGACGACATTCACCCGCTCTATAAATGGCTTTCTGACAAGAACCAAAATGGCTGGAACAGCGACGCTCCCAGCTGGAATTTTTGCAAGTACGTCGTCAATGAAAATGGTGAGCTGATGGGCTTTTTCCCTTCAGTTGTCAAGCCCGACGACGCAGAATTCAAGAAGGCAGTGGGTATTTAGACCCAAAAAGCCCGGTCAACAGATGCAGACCGGGCTTTTTTTTTATTCTTTGGGCTTGGTTTTGAACCTGTAGCCAAGGTTTATCTTGCCGTATAGCAGAAATCTATCAAAATCGGCATCACTAAAGTTCCTTCCCCCACCTACTGCTATATCTAAGACCACACGTTTTGAAGAAACTACTTTGTATCCAATCAAAAAACCAAGACCTACCCTAGTATCATCTCCCTCGCATTTGGTGCAAATAAAAAAGCCTTACCCCAAAAGAAGTAAGGCTTTTATGCGACCATAAAAAAGCTAGTTTACAGGTGAATCACCTCGCCGTAAGCGGCGGCGGCGGCCTCCATGACCGCTTCGCTCATGGTCGGGTGCGGGTGAACGGTCTTGACGATGTCCATTCCAGTAGTCTCGAGCTTGCGGGCGGCCACTACCTCGGCTATCATCTCGGTCACATTGGCGCCAATCATGTGCGCACCAAGGAACTCACCGTATTTCGCATCAAAAATCACTTTCACGAAGCCGTTGGAAGCACCACTTGCCTTGGCCTTGCCGGAGGCGCTGAAAGGGAACTTGCCCACTTTGATTTCGTAGCCAGCTTCCTTGGCCGCTTGCTCGGTGTAACCAACAGAGGCCACCTCTGGCCAACAGTAGGTGCAAGATGGTATGTTGTTATAATCCAGCGGCTGTGGGTGGTGGCCTGCGATTTTTTCAACACAAATAATACCCTCCGCACTGGCCACATGCGCCAAGGCAGCACCGGGCACGATGTCGCCAATGGCGTAAATGCCGGGCACATTGGTCTGGTAGTATGCATCAACTTTCACCAAGCCACGGTCTGTTTGAATCCCAAGTGCCTCCAAGCCCAAATTCTCGGTGTTTGGGGCCACCCCAGCCGCCGAAAGCACCACATCACATTCGATGATGGACTCGGCACCGGTTTTACGGTCCTTGGTTATCACTTTGCAGGTCTTGCCAGAAGTATCTACGGACTCGACCGAGGTATTGGCCAAGACGTTGATGCCTTCTTTTTTAAAAATCTTTGCAAGCTCCTTTGAAACATCGGCGTCTTCCCTTGGAACCAAGCCCTGCTCCAAGAACTCTATCACGGTGACCTCTGTGCCAATGGTATTGTAGAAATAAGCAAACTCTACCCCGATGGCACCTGCACCTACCACCACAAGGCGCTTGGGCTGTTTATCTAGCGTCATGGCCTTGCGGTATTCTATGACTTTTTGGCCATCAATGGGCAGGTTGGGAAGTGCTTTGGCACGTGCCCCGGTAGCGAGAATAATATGGTTGGCAGTGTACTCCGTTTTTTTACCATCGGCAGCAGTGACCTCCACTTTTTTGCCACGAAGTAGCTTGCCCACGCCATCTATCACGGTGATTTTGTTCTTGCGCATCAAGAATTGCACGCCCTTGCTCATGCCTTCCGCAACTCCACGGCTCCGTTTCACCATGTTGTCAAAATCTGCGGTAGCTTTTTCCACCACGATGCCATAGTCGGCTGCATGTTTAATGTATTCAAATACCTGGGCACTTTTGAGCAAAGCTTTGGTGGGGATGCAGCCCCAGTTAAGGCAGATGCCACCAAGCGATTCACGCTCCACAACAGCTACGTTCATACCCAACTGGGAAGCCCTGATGGCAGCTACATAGCCCCCTGGGCCGCTGCCGATGATGATAAGGTCGAAATTCATTGCTGATTTGTTTTTGATGTTGAAATCCAAGCCGGATGAATGGCTCGAAGTTGGGCAGTTCCACCCAAAAATTTGCGGCGCAAAGATAGCAGTTGAGGGACTAAAAGCCTGCTTGGGCTGCGGAAATCTGTCCAAGATTTTGGACAAAAAAAAGTCCTGCTACAACTTCATGCAGCAGGAGCCTATCTAACTTACTGATACTATAGACAAAAGGATTAAAAAACTTTTCATAAAGGTATGAACGAATATCAAATTCCACAATACTTAATCCACTAGTGGTCATACCTATTTACGGAACGGTAGCATTTCTTGAGGCAACGGCCCCATGCTGTTGTTCCTAAAGTTCACCTTCATAGTTACGGGTGCGTCACCAATAATGTTTCACGGAAGTAAAAACCGAGATGTAGTATTTCTCATAGAAAAGGACGACGAAGATAGTGCAAATGCCAGAACAAGCTAAAAATCGGCGGTTGAATTTATCAACGTGGCTATGTTGGCGAAAAATACACACAATTATATAAATCATTAAAAATCAGCAACTTATGCCAGAAACACACCACTCATTCAATACTTTTTTAATGGAAAACTTGCTGATTGTCAACAAAAGCCTATGTTGATAACAATGTGGAAAAAAATTCGTGACATACTTTGTCAGATGTAAAAAATACAGGAAAGCTGTTATGCGCAACCCTTGTTTCTAAAACTTTGGACAAAGAATCAAGTCGTCTTCATACTCACCTAAATAAGCCACAGAAATCTCAAAAGTGCCACGGCTGTACCCTGCAGTCTGACCAATGTGGACGTCGTAGCTGGTACCAATCAGCACGTTGTTCAATTCAATCCCAACGAGTGCCACCACCGCATCCAAGCGATAGGTATCATCGAAGTCCCTGACGGGTCGAACGTAGGAGCCAAGGTGCAGCGATACAGTTCTGAAATCACTCAAACCAATCCTAAAGTTGCCGCCTGCATCCAGTTTCATGTGGTTGTCCTGCTTGTCAAAAATTGCCCTCGGCAAAAAATTGATATTCTTGGCTACTGGGATTTGGGCACTGACTTGCGCCGAGTATCGTGGAGCTAATTTGTTGTTAGGCAAGTTCGATTCTTCATTTGTTTTGTGGTAAAAACTCACGGTTGGGTTGTGGAAATGGTGAATGGCGCCTCCCACAAACAGCCGCAGCTTGGAAGCCTTCGGGGAAAAAACGTAATTCAAGCCCACTGAATAGTCGCCAAAAGAGAAATTGTTCTCTGGCAAGCGCTCGTCAGTGGGGTCAGAATAGCCAGTGGTACCATTGAATTGGTCTTCAAAGGTCATGTCGCCAAAGTTCACATTCCGCTGAACGATGCCCGCCTGGAATCCCAAAGAAAGGAACTGTGTGTTTTTGATGTTGAGGGCCTTGTGGTAGGCTCCCGAAACTGCGATTCTGGAAGTGCTGAATGCTACTGGCGCAGCCCTGTCTTGCATAAACATCACGCCAACCGCTGCATGGTCGTTGTAGCGGGTGCGCCCCTTGCCCATCCTCCAACGCAAGTCAAGTGCCGTGGAAAAGGTCTGGAAGGGCCGCTCCATTGCCTGCCGCCATTGGTCACGGTAAATGCTGGACACCCTGAACTTCCCCTCGAAAGCCCCGGTCAGGGCCGGGTTCAAGGTAAGCGGTGATGCGTAAAACTGGCTGAACAGCTGGTCTTGAGCTTGGGCATTCTGAAGAAAAATGAGCATCAAGCTCAAGAAAATGATTCTGCGCATGGCTATCATATCGGAGGTTTGGAATGATTGGCTGCAAAGTTAGCGGTTTTTCAAAGAGTATCGGAACGGAGATAGGCGCTGGCTTATTTTCCAGCTTCGCCGACTTTATGTTTTGCCGCTTCGCAAACAGCAAGGCACCCCTTCAAAATACGTTGATTATCAGCCACTTAAAAAAGCATTTAGCATTAACTTTTCTATACAGTAAAAAATTGTCAGATTTGCCATCACTTTCAACTTGCAGAAACTATGGACTTTGCCTTATGCCATCTTAGCGTTGTACCCTTGCGCAGCAGCCCTTCCGACAAGAGCGAACAGGTCACCCAGTTGCTCTTCGGTGAAATCGTGGAACTGCTCGAATGGAAAGGCAGGCACTGGGTAAAAGTCCGTTGCACCTGGGACAATTGCATCGCATGGGCCCAAGCCCGCCAATTGAAGCCACTCACCAGCACGGAACACCGCACTTTTTCCGAAAAATTTGCCTATTGCCTCGACCTATTCCAGCCGCTGATGTCCAGCGACTACGCCATGCCCATCCCCCTCGGCGCTCGTTTGCCCGACTTTGACGGCATGAAGTTCAGTTTTGACGGAAAGACCTACAACTATGCGGGCCAAGCTGTTTTCCCAGAAAACATAGAGCCTACGCCTGAACGGGTCATCAAGCTTGCACGGCGCTACCTGCTTGCACCCTACCAGTGGGGAGGCCGCTCGCCATTTGGCATTGACGCAGGTGGCTTCACGCAAATGGTGTTCAAGATGGTGGGAATCAACCTGCACCGCACCCCCGATGTTCAAGTTCACCAAGGGGAACTCGTTGATTTTATCGAGCAATCCATGCCCGGCGACTTGGCATTTTTTGAAAATTCGGCTGGCGCCATCTCCCATGCGGGCATCCTTTTGCCCGATGGCAAAATAATACACGCTGCCGAGCAGGTACGCATTGACCGTGTTGACCACTTCGGCATTTTTGACGAAGAAACCAGCCGATACACCTTCCGCCTACGGGTTGCAAAGCGGGTTCTAAAACATAAAATCACGCCCAAACCTGAGCAAAAAGAGGCCAGAAAAGAACTGCCTCAAGCCGCCTTGTTTTGAAAAAATGGCTAAAATAAGCAGCTGATGCAACCATTTTGTACCAAAAGCATTCTATAAATCGTTTCAAAAAAAACTCAAAAATGAATTTTATGAAAAAAGCGATTTTCTCCTCAATCTTCATTTTTGCCTTTTTGGCAAGCGTTTTTTCGCAAGACAACCCCGTCAAGTTCACCGTCACCGTCAGCACTGATTCCATCTTGATGGACAACTACTTCGAAGTGAAATTCAAGCTCGAAAACGCCGATGGCCAGAACTTCGAGGCCCCCGATTTCAACGAGCATTTCAATGTGGTGAGCGGCCCCAATTTCAGTACCAACGTGAGCATGATGAATGGTTACATGACCCAAAGCATGACCATCACCTACTACCTCGAACCCCGTGAAATCGGCTCTTACTACATCATGCCAGCCAGCGTGAAGGCCAAAGGCGAGGTTCTCGAAACTGCCCCGCTCGAAGTCATGGTGGTGCCCAATCCCGATGGCATCAAGCAGTCGCCACCCAAAAATGGGTTGCAGAACTTTCATTTTAACCTAAGCGACCCTTTTGAATTTTCGTTTCCAAGTCTCGACGACCTCCCATTGTTCTCCTTTCCCGAACCACGACAGGAGCAGCAGCCTAAAAATTACGAGGAGGTAAAACCTACCAAAAAGAAGCGAAAAACTACTAGAATCTAATCGAAAAAGCCCGTCCTGATTGCTGGGACGGGCTTTTTCGTTTGAGGATGCTACCTGAAAATCATTTCCCAAAATAGGTCACCAAAATCGGGCAAGTAGCAGTGAGTTCGTCGTAGTAACTCGTTGATTTATAGGCATTTGCCCAATCCTTGAAGTACGACATTTCCTTCTTGGTGAAAAACGCCTGCCGATTGTCCCACTCGATTTCGTCCAATTTCGCCTGTTCTTCCGGCGTCAGTTCATAGCTCCACGAGCGGTGACGGGCCTTGAGGTATTCCACCTTGGCGAGCATTTCCCGGTCATTGGTGGCAGCTTTTGCCTTGTCCAAATACTCGAAAGCCCGCTGGCATTGGTAGTACAGTTTTTTGTCGGCCTCGGAAACGGGCTGGAAATAGTAGCTCGACTGGTACCAGTCCTCCACCGCCACCTCCCCGACCGATTGGCCGTAGCAGTACATCATCCAGCTTTTTCCAAAATAACTGCAATTGAACCAAGCCGTGCCCAGCAGCCAGTAATTCTCGGCGGCCTTGGCGGGATTGGCTTTTGCCTCGTTTTCGAGGTCAATCATCCGCTGCACGAAGGCCGTCTTGGAGGCCGGGAACTCGCCCCGGTGCAGGCTGTCCGTCGCCAAAATGAAGGGGTCGGAGTCGAGGTAATAATTGAATTCGTACTTCTTTTCCCAAAACCCCTTGTCCACTTTGCTGAAGGCTGCCACCGCTGCTGTCAGGTCATTTTTTCGGAACGAAATCGTGCCACGCAGGTCGAGCAGGGCGTTGCGGCTAGGCAGCGGGGCCGAGGTCAGATAGCGCTCGAAGGCCGTTTTTCCTTTTTTGTCCATTAATGCAAGAATGTCGTCAATGTCCTG
>JALOMF010000211.1 GCA_025455635.1 Saprospiraceae bacterium
CGGGAATTTCACACAATCTAATGCCGAAAATCTCAATGATTTCATTGACTTTTTAAAAAATAAGGTCTCCGTTGTTAGAATACTTACCAGCACCTTTGAGATAGCCTATCATGTTTTTGAGACACTCAACAACCGAGGGCTGCCGCTTTCAAACAAAGACCTATTCCGGAACTTCCTTATCAAGGAATTCGACCAAATTAAGAAGACTGGAGGCGCTTACGCCGCAATCGAGCCGCACGAAAAATGGAACGAGCTTGACGGAAACTTCGACTTGAGGGACGAATTCATTGGAAGATGGGTAGAAAGCACCCGGGCTGCACAACAACGTTATTCTTCCTTCAATGATTTGAAGGAAATTTATGAGAATAAGTACTCGGACAAACTCGGAAAGAAAAAGATTGAACTGTTTTTTGAGGATTTCAAAAGGGACCTGGGTTATTACAACACCATCATCGAAAACAATTTTTCCAATGAAAAGCTAAAGGGCAAAATAAATGTGCTGCTCAACGCCGGCAACCAGCGCTATTCGATGAATTTCTTGCTTGCCCTTCTCCGCAAATGCCAAGGGAATGAGGCTGGCTTGTTTTTAGACTTGGTAAACCAGTACGAACTGTACCTGATACTTAAATTGTTGACTGGCAGGTTTTCTAATGGGCCAGTCTATGACGCTATCAAAAGGATAAACGATGGAAGGTTTGAGGAAGCAAGTAAAATCCTTGAAATACCTTCGGACACAGCCGAAAGGCTGATAAAATATTTGAATAGCCCAATCGAAGATAATGACACCGCAAAATTGCTCATCGCCAAATTTATTTGGCTGCACGAAGGCAATGTTGGCGAGGATGTCGTAGCCCAAACCCTTGATTTCAACAAAGCCACTCTCGAACATATCATTCCCCAAACCCCTCAACTTGGGACGAATTGGACGGCGGATTTTACAGAGGAAGAAAGAAAACGACTTACCTATTTATTGGGTAACATGACACTCCTTACACAGCGAAGAAACGCTGCCGCAAGGAATTTCGATTTCTCTAAGAAAAAATCCATCTATGCAAACACTAAATTGGCTTTGACCTCTGCCTTGGCTGATATCCAAAACGTCACGCCCATTTTCATTCAAGAAAGGCATGAAAAAATAGTTTCAGCTTTGCTGTTAGACTTGGGAATACCTGAAAAAAAAAAACTGAGTAGTTCCAAAACAGCTTCTATTGTTGACCTCATCCAGTCCGCCGTCATCGCCGCCATTCAAGAACTGTACGGCGAAACTATCCCCGCCGAACAGGCCGCACCCACCGTCACCCGCAAGGAATTCGAGGGCGACTACACCATCGTCACCTTCCCGTTCACCCGTTTTGCGAAGAAAAAACCGGGCGAAATCGCCGAGGAACTGGGCGCCCATCTGGTGAAAAACGTGCCACAGCTCACCCGCTTCAACGTCGTGCAGGGCTTCCTCAACCTCGTGGTGGCCGATAGTTTTTGGTCGGATTTTCTGCTGCAAATCGCTGACAACCAAGACTTTGGCCGTGCACCCAAGAACGGCCAGAAGGTGATGATTGAGTTCTGCTCCCCGAACACCAACAAGCCGCTGCACCTCGGCCACGTCCGCAATATCCTGCTGGGCTGGTCCTGCTCCCAGATTTGCGAAGCGGCTGGTTACGAAGTAAAAAAAGTGCAGGTCATCAACGACCGGGGCATTGCCATCTGCAAGAGCATGTTGGCTTGGCAGAAATTCGGTGACGGCGCAACGCCCGAAAGCACGGGCACGAAAAGCGACCATTTCGTGGGCGATTATTATGTGCTGTTTGAGCAAAAATTCCAGGAAGAATACAAGGCTTGGCAGGCTGGCGCTGGGCAGCAGGTTTTGGGTGAAAAACGGAAGGCAGACCAGTCCGACGAGCAGTTTTTCAAAGATTTCAAGAACACTTATTTTAACGAATACAGTCAGCTAGGCGGTGAAGCCCGTGAGATGCTGCTGGCCTGGGAAGCGGGCGACCCCGCCACGAAAGCGCTCTGGCAGCGCATGAACCAGTGGGTGTACGATGGCTTCGAGGAGACTTTCGTCAAGCTCGGCGTCAGCTTCGACAAATACTACTACGAGAGCGAAACCTACCTCCTCGGCAAGGACATCGTGGAGCAGGGGCTGGCCTCCGGCGTTTTTTACAAAAAAGACGACGGCAGCGTGTGGGCCGACCTCACCGACGCCAAGCTCGACCACAAAGTGGTGATGCGCAGCGATGGAACCTCGGTTTACATCACCCAAGACCTCGGCACGGCGCAGATGCGCTACCAAGATTTTGGAACGGAGAAAATGGTGTATGTCGTTGCCGACGAACAGAATTACCATTTCCAAGTGCTGTTTGAAATCCTGAAACGCCTTGGCGAGCCTTACGCTGCTGGCCTCCACCACCTCAGCTATGGCATGGTGGATTTGCCGACAGGCAAGATGAAAAGCCGGGAAGGCACCGTCGTGGACGCCGACGACCTCATCGCCGAGGTCATCGAAGAGGCAAGGGAAGCCTCGAAGGAGCGGGGCGAAATCGCTGAACTGACCAAGGCCGAACAGGAGGACATCCTGCGGAAAATCGGCCTCGCTGCGCTCAAATTCCATATCATCAAGGTGACGCCGCAGAAACGGATGGTCTTCGACCCGAAAGAGAGCGTGGACTTGCAGGGGCAGACGGGGCCGCATATTCAGTATGCTTATGTGAGGATAAAGTCGGTGCTGCGAAAAGCATCCGATCTCGGATTTCGGATTGCGGATTTCGGATTGGGGGGCGCAGGAACTGTTGAGCTTCCGATTTCAATCGAACCGCAGGAGCGGGAACTCATTGCCCAGCTCTACCGATTCCCGGCGGCAGTGCAGACAGCAGCGGCCAACTATGACCCATCCGAAATCGCCAATTATTGCTACGATTTGGCGAAGGCGTTCCACCGCTTTTTCACCGACTTGAGCATCCTGAAAGCAGAGACGGAGGAGGCCAAGGCGTTCCGGTTGCAGCTTTGCGCAGCCGTGGCCAATGTGCTGAAAACGGGCATGGGGCTGCTCGGGATTGAGATGCCCGACAGGATGTAAGTTTGATTTAAATGAAGAAGGATGAAGCCCATTCCCTTATAATTTCGTTAGAAGGGAATGGGCTTTTTTGCAAAACGAAAGCACATCGTTTTCCATTCAATTGACAGTCAGTCATTTACACAGCAATAACAGCTACATGCAATGTTCACCCACACTGCCCTGATTTTTGTCATTTGTAAAAAATTGGTAAATATTTTACCTTTGGCCGTCTAAAATACATTCTCTCCCTTTGAAGTAGCCGCACCTCTCCCAAAATCAGTTCCTAAGCTTTCATTTTTTATCTACAGTTTATAATCTCATGAAAAAAATTGCCATTACACTACTGGTAGTCGGTGCAACTATTGCGCTATCCTGTAAAAAGGACAAAGTCACGACCGACCTCGACCAAGAACTCACCACGTCGCTAACCGCTTCATCCCCTACTGGTTCCTTGGGGCATTACATCATGCCAGCGAGCGACGACTACGCCAACTTGCCGAACCAAGACGCCAAGAACCCGGTCACCGCCGCCAAGGCAGAACTCGGGAAGCTGCTTTTTTTTGAAACGGGCTTGGGTGTTCATCCAAAGTATGCCGTTTCAAAGGAAACGTATTCCTGCAGCAGCTGCCACGTGCCCAGCATGTCCTTCACAGCTGGCAGATTCCAAGGGGTGGCCGACGGGGCCATTGGCTTCGGCGACCACGGCGAGGCAAGGGTAAAGAACCCCGCTTACGGTGGCTCTGAAGTGGACGCCCAAGGCGCCCGCCCATTGCCTACCATCAACCTCACTTACGTAACCAATGCACTCTGGGCAGGTGGTTTCGGTTCGTTCGGCACCAACGTAGGCACCGAAGACGTGTGGAACCAAGACACCCTGCTGGCCATCAACCACAAAGGCTTCGAGGGCTTGGAGGCCAACAACCAGCGGGCTTTGGTGGTACACCGCCAGTTCATGGACAGGCAGATAGCCGACTCACTGGGCTACAAGTCCATGTTCGATGAGGCATTTCCGGAAATCCCCGAAAACGAGCGGTACACGATAAAGACAACGGCATTTGCCATCGCAGCCTATTTCCGCACCATCCTCACCAACCAGGCCCCGTTCCAAAACTGGCTGAAAGGCGACGAAGCAGCCATGACGGAGCAGCAAAAACGGGGCGCCGTGCTCTTTTTCACAAAAGCCGGCTGCTACAATTGCCACAACAGCGCATCCCTCAACGCCATGCGCTATGAGGCCATCGGCGTGAACAACCTTTTCCAAAGCCCTTACGATGTGTTCCGTACTGATGTGTACGACCTCCGCAATTTCGGCAGGGGCGGCTTCACCAAAAGGGAGGAGGACATGTTCAAGTACAAAGTACCGCAGCTCTACAACCTGAAGCATGTCGGCTTCTACTTCCACGGCGCCAGCAAGACCTCGCTGCGCCAAGTGGTCGAGTATTTCAATGCGGGCGTTCCTGAAAACACAACCGTACCGGCCAGCCAGATTTCCAGCAAGTTCAGGCCGCTTGGTTTGACGGAAGACGAAATGGACGACCTGACCGAGTTCCTCGAAAACGGCCTCTACGATGTCAATATCGAGCGGTACGCACCCAATGCCGTCATGTCGGGCTATTGCTTCCCGAACAACGACCCGCAGTCGAAGCGGGACATGGGCTGCGAGTAATCGCTGGTTTATCTTCAAAAAAATGAAAACCCCGCCTGCAATGCAGGCGGGGTTTCTTTTTTAAACCAATTTAAAACCAAGAACTGGCTTATTTCACCACATATACTCGTTGGGCAGGAAGTGCGCCTAGCTCCGTTTTCACCGTGATATAATAAGCACCAGGCGCATAATCCATCTCAAATTTGATGTCCTGAACACCCGCCGTCAATTGCGTTGTACGACCCTCCAACACCTGCCCCAAGCTATTGCTCAAGACTACTTGTGCAGGGATGGCTTGCTGCGAGGTGATTTGGAGGCGCACCGACTGGCCGCTTGTCACGTTGGGCAGTACTTGCAGCTCAAACAAACCAGCCAGTTGCTCACCTGTGGCCGACACGTCCCGGTTGAAAGTGACATCCGTAGCCACCCCAGCCGTAGCATTGGAGGCATCTGTCACCACGACCCGGTGGTAGAGCGTGGCCGTGCCGCCAAACCCGACGCCGTTGGCTGCAAGCAGGGCATCCAGTTCGGCGAAGGTGATGGTAGTGAACAGGGAGTTGCCGCTGTCTTCCATGAAGATGATATTGTTGAAGTCGGCGTCGGTGGCCAATTGCCAGACATAAATCACGGCATCGCCGTCGGGGTCCACGCTGGCTGTCCAATTGATGAACAACTCGTCGGTCGGCAGGCCAACCACGTCCACGATGGCCCCAGCAGCAGGTGCCGTCACCTCGCTGACCGATGGGAAGTAGTTGATTTCTGGCAAAATCTGTCCACGTAGCTCTCCGTTTTGCTCAAAAGTCGAGTGGATATTGGTGTAGTACCCGCCATTGCGAAGCGTGTTCACCTGTGCAGGCGTGAGCGTAAATCGGTTTTGCGCAGCGGTGTAATAGCCGCTTTGCAAATCAGGGGATAGCGTGGTCGTCATGGCAAGCAGCAGTCCAGTGCTCGTGCCCGCCTCCCCGATGTGGATGTGCGCACCGCCCATCACAGAGGCATCAAACTGGCCAACGAGGTCTTGGAAGCTGCCCGTGACCGTCAGTACATTACCGTTCAATTCCATTTTGAAGCCGCCATTGCCAGTGGAATTTACGGGCGGTGTCGTGTTGATGCCCATCAACGTTGCATGGAAATAAGCGCCTGCCAAAGGCATCAGCTGCCCACGCACCTCCCCTACTGGTACGCCCAGCGTGTGTATGTTCGTGTAAATCTGGCGGGTACGGAGCGAGTCGAGGAAGCCGGCGCTCATTTCAAAGGAGTTAAATGCAGCTTTGAAAACGCCGTTCATGAAGTCCACATCAAAAGATGCCTCCAGTTCCGCCAAGATGTCGCCATTGCGGCCCGGATAAGCCCCGTGGAAGTGCGCACCGCCCAAGAAGTTCGGGTCGAAATCGGTGCCGAGCATCGTGAACGAACCTACCGCCGTGGCCCTCATGCCCGATACCTCCAGCACCATCATGCCACTGGCCGGGTTGTTCTCGGCAGGGGTTTGGCTGGCACCCCCCAGTGGCGAAAGGAAGTAGGCCGCAGCCTCCGCCAGCAGGTTTCCACGGATTTCGCCATTCGGCAAATTCAGCGTGTGGATATTGACGTAAGTAGCCCTGGCCGTCAGGTCTTCCTTTATTTCAGGGGTAATTTGATAAACGTTGAGCGACGGCTGATAGACACCGCCCTTCAGGTCTGCATCCAAGTTGGCCACCAGCGGGAACAGCACTTCACCAGCCTGGCCGGGCAGGCCAAGGTGCAGGTGCGTACCGTCCACAATGCTCAGGTCAACGGCACTGCCCAAGTCATCGAAGGCACCGCTGAGTGTCAGCCTGTCGCCCGATACTTCGGCGGCCACAGCCCCATGCCCGCCACTGCTCACGTCCGGCACCGATTGGCTGCCAGTGAGGTAAGCGGTCAAGAACGCTTGGCTTTCCAGCAACAGTTGGCCCCTTATTTCGCCGGAGGCGTTCATCGTACTGTGAATGTTCACGTAACAACCACGGTCGAGCAGGATTTGAACCTGGTCGTCGGAGAGGCTAAACGTGTTGGCAGCCGCTTGGAAAACACCGCTGCGCTGGTCGGCTTCCAGTTCGTAGCTAAGCCCAAATACCACGCCGCCGCTTTGGCCAGCCATGCCCATGTGGATATGCGATGCCGTGGCATTGCTCTCCAAGCCATCGAAGGCACCGGATACCATCAAAGTGTTGCCTCGCAGCTCGGCTATCACTTGGCCTTCGGCCAATGAGGAGACAAAAGGGTACTCGTTTGCACCAGAAAGATGGGCACGGAACACTGCATCGGCAGCGCCCACGACTTGGCCCCTGATTTCGCCAGCATTGCTCACCGAAGTGTGGATATTGGCGTAGAGCTGTTGCGCTTGCAGCGCAGCGATTTGGTCGGCAGTCAGCACAAAACTGTTTTCCGCTGCCGCAAAATAGCCGCCGTAGAGGTCGTCGTCGGGCGTGGCCACGAGTTCGATGGCGATGCCGCCCGTTTGCCCCGCCAAGCCGTTGTGCAGGTGTGCGCCTCCGGCAATGGC
>JALOMF010000212.1 GCA_025455635.1 Saprospiraceae bacterium
TAGGCATTGGTGGCGGGGTTGTGCGTCATTTTGAACGCCGGCTTCAATTGCAAATCGGTCAGCCCGCCGAAGATGTAGATGTCCTCGTCGTACATCTCGCCGGGGCTGGATAGCTGGAACAGCACATCCATGTACTCGCTCTGGAGGTTGTGGATTTCGTAGGCAGATTGAGTAGCGGCATTTCTGCCCGTCAGCGAACTGCCGTCAGACTGCCGTTGGTTGAGGAGGTTGACCCGCTCCTGCCGGATGGCATTGGCCTCCTCGGCAGTGCGGGCACGTGCCAGCCTGCCATCAAACTCCTCTTCCTCCTGTGGCGTGAGCCTGCCTGCCAGCGCACCCAGCAGGGCCTGCGAATTGACGCCCCCAGCTATGCGCCGCTGCTCGTCCACGTTCTCGATGACGAAGCTGCCGTTGATGTCCCTGGATTCAAAATAGGGCATTTCCCCCCGCTTCGGGTCTTTTTCCAGCACCGATTCGTAGGTGCCATCGTCCTTGCTCAAGACGGAAATAATGCGAGGGTCGGGGTACTGAATGCCCCTAGCATCCAAGAAGCGGAACTCCTTTCCTGCCGGAAACACGATTTTATCCTGAAAATCAAACACCTGCTGGCCGGGCTTGCTGAACAAGGGTTTCAGGCCCGTGACGGCATTGTCCCAGCGGCCATTCTGGATGACCACCGCCTTTATTTCCATCTGCGGGTTCCTGATTTCGAGGTCGTCGTGAATGACGTTGAAGTCAATCTCCTGGTGGGTCGTGATTTTGCTCACCACCGCCGGGCGAACGGCCTTGCCAAACACCTTCACCTGTGGGTCGGCCACCATGAAGCGCCGGGTGAGCACCAGCCGCCGTTCGTCTTCGTCGTCGTAAACCTTGAGCAGGTAATTGCCGCTGATGCGGAGCTGCATGTCCCGGTTGGGCAGCGCCAGCGTGTAATGCGTGTACTTGGAACTGACCTTGAAGGAGAAGTCATAGTCCTGGATTTCCGCCTCCGTAAATCCCGCCAGGTAATCAAATTCATTGAGGTCACTGGGGTTCCAGTTGGCATCGCAATGCTGTACCGTGTAGATATAGCGCTTGATGTCGGAGTCCATGTCATCAAAACTGAGCAGCAGCCTGGCGCCGCCTTGCAGGTCGAGCACGGGCATGCTGGTCATCAGGCCATCCACATGGAACTTGACCGAGCGGAGGTTATCGGCATAGATATAATCGTAGAAAACAAGGTCTTCGTCCTGCGAGTGGGCGAGCACGGGGAGCAGCAGCGCAAGTATTGCCAGTGTTTTTTTCATCGAAAAACGGATTTAGAGCTTGTTTGGGGTTTGGTGCTTGAGCTAAAAACGAGATATTTTTCGTTAATTTTTTGACTTTTTGAAGGAGAATAGTGGGGCTACTTGACTGAAAAAAGGTGAAAAAGTGGCGAAAAAGAGCCGTTTTGAGCCAAGCGACCAAATCCCAAACAAGCTCTTACTAGAGAATCAAAGCGTTTGAGTGCAAACTTGGCGTAATTCTACAACGAATCAGCTAGTTTAACTAACCTTTGCAGCGCAATAACGCAAAAGCAGCATTATCATTTTCGCTGCGCAAAATTGCTTGCGCCCGTTTTCAAAATAATGGCAAAAACAGACAGCGACAGCATACTCGACCATGAGCCGCCCGCCCCCAAGCCCATGAGCTTGGCAGGCAAGGCGGGCGTGTTCACCCTGAGCCGGGCAGTGGCCATCATCACGCAGTTGCTCGCTGGCGTGGTGCTGTCACATGCCCTCACCAAGCCCGAAAACGCCGTCGTCACCTACCTCGTGCTCACGCTCTACGCCACGGCACTGTCCTTCGGCCAGCTCGGCCTGCCCGACAGCGTGTTTTTTTTCTTCGAAAAAATGCCCGCCGACAAGCGCAAGGCGTTCAGCCTGCTTTTGTCAAAAACCTTGTTCCTGCTGGCCTTCGGGGCAGCAGCCATCATGGTCACGGTGGGTTGGCTCGGCAGCACGAGGGAGGGCTTCGGCGAGGTGCGCACCCTCATCTGGGCGATGGTGGCCATGCTGCTGCTGGAGCTGCCCACCATGCACCTGCCCAACGTGCTCATCGCCCTCGACCGGGCCAAGGCGGCGGCTTGGTTCAACGTGTTCACGGGCACGGCGCAGTTCATGGCCATGACCATCCCGCTGCTGCTGCCCGACCCCGTCAGCGCCATCCCCATCGGGCTGCTCATTTACAGTGCGCTGCGGCTTGGCGTTGGCGTCAGCCTTTTTCATAAACTCTTCAAAAACGAACCGCTCGCCGCCCTTCCCGACGGCACCATGCGGGAGGTGCTGCGCTACTCGGTGCCACTGAGCTTGGCGCAAATCTTCTGGGTGCTCAACAAAATGGTGGACAAGCAAGTGGTGCAATGGTTACTGCCAAGTACGGTTTTCGCCGTTTACAATGCAGGGGCTATCGAACTGCCCATCATCCCTACCATCGCCTACACCGTGTCGGCGGTGATGATGACCCAACTGGTCGGCCACCATCTACGGGGCGAGCGGGATGCCTTGCTGGGCCTTTGGTTCAAAAGCGTGCGCAAAGTATCGGTCATCGTACTGCCGCTCGTCATGATATTCTTGGTGGCCGCAGAGGAGTTCATCGCCCTGCTGCTGCCCGAAAGCTACGCCGATGCCGTCATCCCGTTCCGCATTTACACTTTCATTCTCTTGCAGCGGGTGGCCTCGTACAGCAATATGCAGAAGGCGCTCGGCGCCACAGCGCCCATCACCCGCAGCGCCATCTACTTGTTTTTGATAAATGCGGCATTGAGCGTGCCGCTCGTGCTGTGGCTGGGCATGGCCGGGCCGCCGTTGGCAGCGCTGATTGCCAATAGTTTTTCGTGGTGGTATGCGCTCCGCAATATCCAGCTACTGCTCAAGGTGAGGTTCCGGGAGGTCTTCCCGTTCGGGTTTTACCTGAAGGCACTGGCCGTGGCTGCGCTCGCCGCCGTGCCTGTTTTGGGCGTAAAAATGGCCGTGGAGCTTCCCCGCTACTTCGGATTTTTCCTACTGGCCGCCATGTACTTGCCCATTTACCTGGCCTTGGCCAAAGCCGCTGGCACCATCGAAGCAGCGGACTGGCAGCGGCTGATGGGCAAGCTCGGCAGGAAGGTTTGACGTCCGATTTTTTTCAAAAAAACAAGAAAGACTGGTGGCCTAACCGGGCATTTGCGCATGAAAATCGGCACTGATGCGCTGGGCGTAGTCGTCGAGCAGGGCCAGTACCCGCTCCCGCTTGTCGGACACGACGATGAAGCCGACGTGGTGTACCTTGTCGAGCCGCCATGCGATTTCGGGGTCGTTGAAGGCCGATGTATCGGGGTGGCGGTGGCGGCTGAGGGAGTTGATGATGCCGCCGTACAGTTTTTTCGCCTTCGGCAATTTGTAGTCCGTGCCGTTGGCCACTGCCGATTCTATCCTTGCCCATTCGCCCCAGAGGTTGATGCCCGTGGCGGATTCGACCATCTCGGCGATATGCGCCCCACCTACCCGTGAGGCTGTTTCGAGGAAGTAAAACTGGCCGTCCTCGGCGCTTTTGATAAACTCTGTGTGGGTGGCGCTGTACTTCATGCCGAATGCTTTCATCACCTCGGCGTTGTGCTTGAGCAGTGCTTTTTCGTCGGCTCCGCCGTGCTCGCAGATGACGGAGCGGAAAATGCCGCCGCCATGTGCCACGTCCCAGGGCGTGCTGAGGTACTGTGCCACGCTGGTGAAAATGGCCTTGGAGTCCAAACTGAGCGTGTCCACGTGGAAGATGTCGCCGGGGCGGTATTGCTCGGCGAGGTGGGAGTGCCTGTTTTCCCCCAAATCATGAATGGCCCGCCAAAGCTCGTCGGCGGAGCCGACCTTGCGGATGCCCTTGGCCGCCGCCTCGAACCGGGGCTTGACCATGTACGGCGGGGCTACCCGCTCGGTGAACTGGCGGACTTCCTCGTCGTTGAAAAGTGCGGTGAACGCTGGCACCCGGATGCCGGCCTCAGCTGCCTTCATGCGCATGGCGAGCTTGTCCCGAAAGTGGCGGGCGGTGGTCTGCCCCATGCCGGGTATGCGGAAGTGCTCCCGCAGTTCGGCGGCTTCCTCCACATCAAAGTCGTCGAGCGCCACGATGCGGTCCACCTTGTGGGAGCGCATGAAGTAGGCCAGCCCAGCGATGAAATGCTCCATGTTCCAAGTACCGTGTTCGACTTCTTCCATGAAGAAAATATCGTCAATCACGTCACGGGGCCAAGGCGAGTGCTCGGTGTCTTTGGCAGTCACCAAGAACACTTGGTTGCCCTCGGCCTTGCAGTAGCGGAGAAATTCAACACCTTTGAACTCACAGGAGATGCAGAGAAAAGTCATAAATTAGGTATAGAGGTCTGGAGGTATGAAAGGTTGGAGGTATGTGGTACGGGAGTCATACCTCCAAACCACTATACCTCCAAACCTGTTTAAGCGCCAATACGGCTGCCGCTTGGAATCACGGCGTCTTTTTTAATTACTACGATGCCGTCCACGATAACGTAGGTATCGGTCTCGTGGTCGGCGAGCTTGCCGGGGTTGCCACGGATGACCACGTTATCGCCGATGCGCACGTTTTTATCAACGATGGCGTACTCGATGATGCTGTGCTTGCCTATGCCCATCGGGATTTCTTCCCGCTCGACGAGTTCTTCGAGGCGCTGGAAAAAATCGTTGCCCATGACGATGGAGTGGGAAATGACCGAGTAGGCCCCGATGCGGGAACGGATGCCAATGACCGACCGCTCCACCCGCTCGGCATGTACGATACAGCCTTCGGCCACCAGTGCATGGCGGAACACCGTACCGAAGAACTTGCTCGGAGGCAACATCCGTGGACGGGTATAAACCATCTTCTTGTTGTCGTGGAGGTTGAACTCAGGAATATCGTCCGTCAATGCAATATTGGCCTCGAAGAAGGAGCTGATGGTCCCGATGTCGGTCCAGTATCCATTGTACTCGTAGCTGGCGACTTTGAAGCCTTCGTTGATGGCATCGGGAATGATTTCCTTGCCGAAGTCCACGGCGTCCACATTGTCATCGAACAACTTTTTGAGGGCATCTTTTGAGAAAATATAAATACCCATCGAGGCGAGGTAGTTCTTGCCCTTGCGCTTGAGGTCGTCGGAAACTTCGCTGGTCCAGTTGGCGAGGTCGTCCTTTTTGGGCTTCTCCACGAAAGATTCAATCATGCCCTCGGCGTTCACCTTCATGATGCCAAAGCCGGGTGCATCCTTGGCCACCACTGGTATGGTGGCGATGGTCAGGTCGGCGCCTTTGTCCACGTGCTCACGGGCCATTTGCTCAAAGTCCATCTGGTAGAGCTGGTCGCCTGAGAGGATGAGGATGTAATCGTAGTCTTGGTTGACCAAGTGGCGCATGGATTGGCGCACGGCATCGGCAGTGCCCTGGAACCACTTGTCGCTGCCACGGCGCTGCTCGGCGGCGAGTATGTCCACGAAGCCGGGGGCAAAATGGTCGAAGTGGTAGGTGTTCTTGATGTGCTGGTTGAGCGACGCCGAATTGAACTGGGTGAGCACGAACATGCGGCGCACCCCAGAGTTCAGGCAGTTGGAGATTGGTATGTCAATCAAGCGGTACTTGCCTCCAATGGGCACGGCAGGCTTGGAGCGTTGCTCCGTGAGTGGGTAGAGCCGGGAGCCTACTCCCCCCCCAAGAATGAGGCTAATCATTTTAATTACCATAAGTCTTTTTTTTAGCCTGCTGGTGGTCTTGCCGCAGGTGTTTCTCAATATAATTTGGTTACAGGTTACATTCGCTGGGGGAGATATTTACCCCCAAACTGTGCGTTTCCAGTTTCAAGGCAATTATAGCCATATTTTTAAAAGGAGGGAAATTTGATTATTTAATTCCAAAAAAAATGCTGGATTGAAGGAATAGGAAATGAAAAAGCCCGAAATATAAAGTTCGATTTAATACATTTTTATCGTTAAGTTTAAACGGATTATTTGGGCGCTAAATCAACGACAACGGGCAAGTGGTCGCTGGGGTAGTAGGTTCCATCGTTTTGCGAGATGATTTGACAGCTGTTTGCCTTAAAAAACGGGCTTACAAAAACATAATCTATGCGGCGGCACTCGGCTCCGGCCACTTTGAAGCCCGTGAAGGTACAAGCTGGCGAAGGTAGCTTGGCAGCGGCCCAAGTATCCGTGATTTGCCACTTGCTGGAGTCGGCAGCCACGGCGTAGGGCGCTGAATCAGGCTCGCAGTTGAAGTCGCCCATGAGCACGAAGGGGGATGAGCCAGCGATTTCCTGCGTCTTTTGGGCAATCAACTCCATGCTGCGCAGCCTCGCCGTCTGCCCGATATGGTCAAAGTGGGTGTTGAAAACGAAGAACTGCCTGCCCGTCCCGTTCACCGAGAGCTTGGCCCATGAGCAGACCCTCGTGATGGCGGCATCCCAGCTTTTGCTGCCCGGCACGGCGGGCGTCTCCGAGAGCCAGAAGGTGCCGCTGTCCACGAGCGTGAACAAGTCTTTTTTGTAAAAAATGGCGGAAAACTCGCCAGCCGTCTTGCCATCGTCACGCCCAGCACCGCACCAAGCGTACTTGGGCAGCAGGGCCTCCAAATCGAGCATCTGGTTGTGCAGCGCCTCCTGCACACCGAACACGTCAGGGTTTTGCTCCAGCAGCAACGTCGCTACTTTTTCCTTCCGTTTTGGCCACTGGTTCACGCCATCGGCGGGCGTGTCGAGGCGGATATTGTAGGTGAGCACCCGCAGTGCTGGGGCGTGCTTGCAGGTCATTGCGAAGCTGATGCTGATGAGTGCGAGGAGTTTGAGAATGGATTTCATTTTGGATTTTTAACACAGCGGCACGAGAACACAAAGGAACACAGAGTTATTGAATGTAAATGCTGAGTGCTCCTTCGTATGCTTTGTATCTCCGTGTTAAATTTCGCTCGCTACTGTTTTCAACGCCATGCGCCGGATGGACGGCGCCGTTTCCTCCCCAATCAGGTCGAGCAAGGGCACCCAACGGATGTTTTTCACCTCGGCAAAATCGGCGGCCAGCTCCATATTCCCTGCCCGGAACAGGTAGCGCAGGTCGTAGTGGAAATGCGCTGGCACCTGCGCCCGCTCTGGGATTTCGTGTACGTCCACATCGAAAAAAGCTGGTTGGAGCAGGGTCAAATCG
>JALOMF010000213.1 GCA_025455635.1 Saprospiraceae bacterium
CACGTCGAGGCCGACGATGTTCATCGGGCGCTCCTCGATGACGTTGGGTGTAAAGCCCACCACGTTAGGGATGGTGCGGGCAGTTTTTTCGGCGTACTGCTCCAGGTGCATGGTGCTCATGCCGAGGTGCTTGGTAGCGTACTTCAGAAATTCATCTTTGTGAAACATAGACATTACAAGGAAAAAGTAAAAAGGCGAAAGTAAAAAGCCTTGCAATCAACACAACCACTCCTTAGTTTGTCCTTTTTACCAGTTAGTTTAAGCTAAAACAGTGCCGCCGGGCGATTTTGTCAAACCAGATGGACAAGCAATTAAACGCCTTTTTCAGGATGTGGTTGAACACTAATCGAATTTATTCCTCCTCGTCGGCAACAGGGGCACCCTGAGCAAGCTTTGACTTGGCTTCTTCCTGTGCCATCACGGCGTCGTACTTCGCTTTCAGTTCTTCTTCCGAAACGAAGATATTGTTCAGTCCCACGTTCTCCTTCAACTTGAAAAACAGCTTATCGGCCAGCACATCGCCTGCCAATCCATTGAGGCTTTCCGGGTCTTGCAACATGCGCTGCACCACGGGTTCCAGCATTTTTGGGTCGTAGTAGCCACCGAAGTAGCCCGCCACCCTGTTGTAGGCCATCTGCCGCACATCTTCCTCCGTCACGTCCAGCTCGTACTGCTTTTGCAGCTTGTTCGTTATCAAGGTCCACCTCATGCCGTCGGCAAAATTGTCGAAATCGGCCAAAATAGAACCTGCCTTGTCTTCATGGCTCACCTGTAGCCAGCGCTTGATGAATTCATCGGGAAGCGGCATCTGGGGGCGGTTCAGGTCGAGCAGGCGGTCGCGCAGGTCGCGGTAGAGCAGCGAATCGGCTTGGCCCTGCTGTGCACCTCCCAAGCTCTGGGCAATGCGTGCTTTGGCCTCTTCCAAGTTGTACACCTCGCCCGCCCCGAATATTTTATCAAAAAAGTCTTGGGTCAGCTCGGCTGGGGCTTGGCGGGTCACGCTCTCGATGGTGCCTTCGTACATTTCGCCCGTCTCGGTGCCTTCGTCAATATCGGCTTGGGTGAAATTGAGCAGGTATTTCTTAACGAACTCGCGGCTGGTGCCTTCCTCCAGTTCAAAAATATTGAAGCGCAGCTTATCGCCTTTTTGCTTGCCCTTGATGGCATCTTTTGTGGCGCCTTCGGCAATGCGGTTCACCAAAATCGGGAAAGTCGTTTTCCAGCCGTCGGCCTTGGGGGCATCGCCATCCAGCTCCACGGCGCTGAAGTGTACCATGTCCTCGTCGGCAATCGGCTCGGTGCTTTCGACGCGCTCGCCGAGCTGCTTGCGGGCAGACTCCAGGCGCTCCTCCACTTTTTCGTCGCTTACACTGACCTTGTAGTAGTCGTAGCTGGTGTTCATGTCCACGCCCTTCAGGTCAAACTCAGGCGCCTTGCCCAAGTCGAACTTGAAGTTGTAGTCCGTCATGTTGTCGTAGTCGAAATTGACAGGCGCTTGGTCGAGCGACGGGATTGGCTGGCCCATGTAGCTGACCTCCTGGCCCTTCACCAGCTCAGAAAGCTCTTTGTGGAGCATGTCGGTGATGACCTCGGAGAGGATGCTCTTGCCGTACATTTTTTTCAAAAAAGGCAGCGGGGTCTTGCCCTTCCTAAAGCCCTTGATGGCTCCCCTATCCTTGAGCTTGGCGAGTTCTTTCTTGAAAATGGGTTCGTACTCGTCCTTTTCGATGGCGATGTTGAACACAGCGTTGAGTGCGTCAATGTCCTCTCTGACAACTTTAGGCATGGTGGAATTTGCTTTTTGTTTTTGAAAAAAATACTGGCGAGGAGGGTTTTTCAGAAGGGGTTTGATATGAAAAAAAATGGTTGATAAAAGGTTGATAACGAGTAAAATCAGGTGAACGCAGCCAAAATTTGGCCCCTATCAACCTTCATCAACTTGCTATCAACCCTTATCAACCAAGAAAATGTGCGGGTGGAGGGACTCGAACCCCCACGCCTCGCAGCACCAGATCCTAAGTCTGGCGCGTCTACCAATTTCGCCACACCCGCAATTCATTGGTTATCAAACCACTACGTTTGGCCTTTCGGCAAAAGCGGCGCAAAGATAAAAAGTTTTTCAATTGAAAAAAGGAAATCGAACTTCTCACGCAATTTCCCGAATCGGGCAGCCTGCCTGGCGTTTGCCAAAAAACAAAAAAGCCCTCCGCCCAGCAGCTGCTGAACGGAGGGCTTCGCATTTTATCAAAAAGAATCAAACGAGCAAGCGCATCGGCTCCTCCAAGATTCCCTTCAGTGTTTGCAAGAACTCGGCACCCGTCGCCCCGTCCACCACCCGGTGGTCGCAGGAGAGCGTCACTTTCATCATGTTGCCGATGGCAATCTCGCCGCCCTTCACAATCGGCTTCTGGATGATGGCACCCACCGCCAAGATGCAAGCATCCGGCGGGTTGATGATGCCCGTGAACTCCTCGATGCCGAACATGCCAAGGTTCGAGATGGTGAACGTGTTGCCGCTCATCTCGTCCGGCTGCAGCTTTTTGTTGCGGGCTTTTTCCGCCATCACCTTCACCTCTTGGTTGATGGCCGAAAGGGATTTCAGGTCGGCGTTTTTCACCACGGGCACGAGCAGCCCGTCCTCCACGGCCACGGCCACGCCGATGCTGATGTGGTGGTTGTAGCGGATTTTGTCGCCGAGCCACGACGAGTTCACCGCCGGGTGCTTGCGCAATGCCACGGCCACAGCCTTTATCACGATGTCGTTGAACGACAGCTTGACCGGGGCGGCCAGTTCGTTCAGCTTCGGGCGCATGGCCACTGCGCTGTCCATGTTGATTTCCATGGTCAGGTAGAAGTGGGGCGCACCGTTTTTGCTCTCCGTCAGCCTGCGGGCGATGGTCTTGCGCATTTGGCTGACCGTTTTTTCCTCAAAACTTTCGCCTGCGGCAAAACTGATGGCGGGCGCTTGCGCAACGGGTGCAGCGGCCGGGGCGGCAGGAGCCGGAGCAGCAGCGCCATTGCCTAAGGCAGCTTCCACGTCCTTGCGCACGATGCGGCCACCGTCGCCGGAGCCTTGCACCGCTGCGATGTCAATGCCGGCTTCCTTCGCAATGCTCTTGGCCAGCGGCGAGGCTTTAACCCGGCCTTCGCTTGCGGCAGGTGCTGCGGGCGCGGCGGGTGCCGAAGCAGCTACCGCCTCCACGGCAGGTGCTGCGGCAGGAACAGGTTCGGCGGCCTTGGCTTGGCCGTTGGAAGCAGCTTTTGCGCCAGCGCCAGCCTGCGACTGCCAGTCCTCGCCCGGCTTGCCGATGACGGCGATGAGTCCCTCCACGGGCACTACGCCTTCCTTGATGGCAATGTGCAGCAGGGTGCCTTCCCAAAGGCTCTCGAAGTCCATCGTCGCCTTGTCGGTCTCGATTTCGGCGAGCAGGTCGCCGGGCGATACTTTGTCGCCTTCTTTTTTGTGCCACGCCACGATGTTTCCTTCGGTCATTGTGTCGCTCATGCGGGGCATTTTGATAATTTCAGCCATTACTCAGTATTGAGATATTTAGTGTGATTGAGTTATAGAGTTGGTGGTCGGAGGGGCAAACTTCGCAAAAATGAAATAATTTCGCTTCTCAAAATGGAAAACGCCGCTTTTGGTTTTTAAAAGCGCCACAAAAATAACGAAGTGACGCATCAGATTGGCTTTTGTAGGCTGGCGCGACCGTTTCAAATTTCAACATGAATTTTTCTTCCAAACTGATTGAGCAATCCGTGGAGGCTTTCGCCAGCCTGCCCGGCATTGGCCGCAAGACGGCACTTCGACTGACGCTCCACCTCGTGGGCAAGTCGCCGGAAGTGACCGAGCAGTTCGCCGAGGCCATCGTGAAGATGCGCCGGGGCATCCAGCACTGCACCATCTGCCACAACCTGAGCGACGAGCCTGTCTGCCAGGTCTGCGCCGACCGCCGCCGCGACCGCTCGCTGGTCTGTGTGGTGGAGAGCATCCGCGACGTGATGGCCATCGAGGACACCTCGCAGTACCGGGGCCTGTACCACGTGCTGGGCGGCCTCATCAACCCGCTGGAGGGCATCGGCCCCGGCGAGCTGACGATTGACTCGCTGCTGCACCGGGTGGCCGATGGCGCCGAAATCCGGGAAATCATCCTCGCCATCAGCCCCACCATCGAGGGGGACACCACCATGTTTTACATCACCAAAAAACTGAAGGGAAGCCCCGTGAGCGTGAGCAGCATCGCCCGTGGCGTAAGCTTCGGCGGCGAGCTGGAGTACGCGGACGAGGTGACGCTGGGAAGGAGTATCGTGGCGAGGATGCCGTACCGTTTGAACAACGAGTAAGCCCCATGCTCACCACCATCATCGTCAACTACAACGTCCGACACTTCCTGGAGCAATGCCTCCTGAGCGTGCGGAAAGCCAACCCCAACGGGGCGCTTGGCGACGTCTGGGTCGTTGACAACAACTCCTCCGACGACTCGGTAGCGATGGTGCGCCAGCATTTCCCCGAAGTACAACTCATTGCAAACCAGCAAAATACGGGCTTTGCCGTCGCCAACAACCAAGCAATTCGTGAGTCCGCAGTCCTCAGTCCGCAGTCCGCAGTCCCCAGTCTACAGTCCGCAGTCCTCAGTCCGCAGTCCGCAGCCAGTGCTTATGTGCTGCTCTTGAATCCCGACACCGTCGTGGCGGAAGATACCCTGACCAAATGCCTTGACTTCATGGAAGCGCACCCGGAAGCAGGTGGGCTGGGCGTGAAGATGATTGACGGCAGCGGCACCTTCCTGCCGGAGAGCAAGCGGGGCTTCACCACGCCGTGGGTGGCTTTTTGCAAAACGTTTGGGCTATCGGCCATTTTCCCGAAATCACGGCTGTTCGGGCGCTACCACCTCGGCTTTTTGGACAAAAACGAGACCCACGAGGTGGACGTGCTGGCCGGGGCCTTCATGCTCCTCCGCCGCTCCGTTTTGGACAAAATCGGCCTGCTCGACGAAGCGTTTTTCATGTACGGCGAGGACATAGACCTCTCGTACCGCATCGTGCAGGCGGGCTACCAGAACTACTATTTCGCCGACACCGCCATCATCCACTACAAGGGCGAGAGCACCAAAAAGGGCAGCCTCAACTACGTCCGCACCTTCTACCAAGCCATGATCATCTTCGCCCGGAAGCACTTCCAAGGGCGGCAGGCGACGCTGTTCGTCGCCATGATTTACGGGGCCATCTGGCTGCGGGCAGGCATGACGCTGCTCGGCAATTTTTTCAAAAAAAGCCAAATACCAGTGCTGGATGCCCTGCTCATGTTCAGCGGGCTGTGGCTCTCGAAGACCTTCTGGGCCAGCTATTTTTACCATGACCCAGACTGGTTCAAGCCCGAATTCATGCAGTTCAATGCGCCGTTTTATACCCTCGTTTGGCTGGCTTCGCTGTGGTTCAGCGGCGGCTACGATGAGCCGTTCAACCTGCGCCGACTCACACGTGGGCTGCTGCTCGGCACGGTGGTCATCTCGGCGGTGTACGGTTTTTTGCCCCAAGACCTGCGGCCATCGAGGGCGGTCATCCTGCTGGGCACGGCTTGGGCGCTGCTGGCACTGACGGCATTGCGCTTCGTGTTTCATTTTTTCAAAACTGGCAACCTCAGCGTGGGGCGCAGCCGACTGGCCAACCTCGCCATCGTGGGGTCGGCGGAGGAGTGCGAGCGGGTGCGGGGGCTGCTGGCGAAGGCGGGGGTGGAGCGGAATTTTATCGGGCGGGTAGCGCCTAATGATATTTACGATTTACGATTTACGATTTACGATTGCTTGGGGGCCATGGATAATTTGGACGAGTTGGCGGCGCTCTATCATTTGGATGAAATCATTTTTTGCCTAAAAGACATAACTGCCTCACAGACAATTGGTTGGATGGAGCGCCTCGGCCCCAGGTTGGAGTACCGCACCGTGCCGGAGGGCGGCCAGACCATCATCGGCAGCAGCTCGAAGGACTCGGCGGGGGAGCTTTACACCACATCCATCCGCTTCAACATCGCCAACCCGACGGCCCGGCGCAGCAAGCGGCTATTGGATTTGGGGCTGGCTTTTTGCTTTTTGCTGCTCGCCGTGCCGCTGTTGTTTTTGGTGAAAAAACCAGGGGGCTTCCTTCGCAACCTGGTGCAGGTTTTTTTAGGCAAAAAATCGTGGGTCGGGTATTCAAGTTGGCAGACCACAGTCCACAGTCCACAGTCTGGGCCTACCAGACCGACCTTGCCTAGGGTGAAACAGGGGGTTTTGAACCCCGTCCATGCTTTTCCCGGTAGCCAGCTCGACGAGGCCACGGCCCAGCGGCTCGATTTTTTCTATGCAAAGGATTATGAAATCGGGCGGGATTTGGCGGTGATGAGGAAGGGGTGGCGGGAGCTGGGGGGATAGCCATCAAGCCTAGATTTTAGAAGTACCCCCAAATTCTTGCCCTTTTTATCAATTTGGCCTATTTTCGCAGAAATAAATTGCAATAAGGCATGAGCGTTGAAACCCTTTACCTGAGACATATCCAGCAGCTTTCCGTTCCAGAGCGCCTTGAACTTATCAAGTTGCTGGTCAATGCTACCCTACCCATTTCAGGTCCAAAGATTATAAAAAAAGAAGGTAAGGAGAGCTTGATGAAATTGGCAGGGGCTGGCAAAACCTTCGCCATGAAACAGGACGCACAAAGCCATGTACGCCAAATGCGCTCAGAATGGGATTGAAAGACTTCTCCAAAAAGCTGGACAAGTACTCGACTTTGGCGTTGGATACCGCCCCAATCATCTATTTCATAGAAGCGAATCCAACTTATGAAGCTTTTGTGAACGAGGCATTTCAGCGAATTGACCAAGGGGAAATAATTGCCTTTACCTCCATACTCACACTCACCGAAACGCTTGTTTTTCCGCTTGAAAAGAACTTGGAGCCACTTGCCAAGAATTATAAAAAACTATTGCTAGGAACATCAGGAATATCGAGCCTTGAAATCACAGCGCCCATTGCCTAAAAAGCCGCTTAACTAAGGGCAAAGTATTCAAGCAAATCTTTAAAAACACCTGACGCCATTCAGATTGCCACTGCAATGGCTATGGGGTGCAACGCCATTTTGACCAATGATACTGG
>JALOMF010000644.1 GCA_025455635.1 Saprospiraceae bacterium
AACCATAAGCCAATCAAGCATCCCCACTTGGATTAATGGTAGCTACACTACTCAGAAAGAAAACCCAAACGATATTGATGTCGTTTATTTTTTGGAGCACTCCTTAGCCCAGAAACATGAAATTTCGCTATTGGAGCGCTTTTCTTATCCTGAATCATTGATTTTTTACGGCGTGGATGCTTATCTTGTGAGACTTTTTCCAGAAAACCACCAGCATCATTTTCGCACCAAATCCGATAAAATGTACTGGCTTTCAAAATTTACACGAACAAGAAAAAACAGTCGTGGAACTTTTCACAAAAAAGGCTTTTTAGAAATCAACATACACCAACATGAAATCTGACCTTATTCAAATTCAAGAATTGCTGGAAGAAATTAGCCAACTCGACAATTTGGTAAACATGCACGATGCAGCCAATGACCGATTAATGGTCAAGCAATACGAAGCCCGAAAACGCAAATTTTTTGATGAACTAGTCAAGCATTTACTTGCCTATTCACCTGCTACTGAAATGCCACCTGCGCTCATTTTGGAAAAATTATTGCACCGATTTTACCCGAAAGCCCATAAAAACCCCACCCCGCAACCTGCGCTTGATGAAGTGCTGCGACCCTTCGTAACTGCATAGCAACCGACTCTACCACACATCAACAGCTAACTAGATTCGCTTTAAAGTGACATCAACTGATGCTTCACAAAATATAAATTGTGCCTTTTCTCTCCCTTTTCGTTGCTTTGCTCCGCAAACTTTCAACATCAACTAAATCGAACATGAAAAAAGAACTCTTCTTCATCGTTTTCATCTGCTTGGCCGTGCAGCGACTGCTCACCGCCCAAATCGCCGACCAAAAAGCATCGGAAAAATGGGACCCAAAACTCACCGAGGCTTGGGAGGTCGTGCCTAAAATCGTGACTCCCGGCGTGGGCACTGCCCCTCCCAGCGATGCCATCGTGCTTTTTGACGGAACCAGCACTGCCGAGTTTACCCACGAAAACGGCACGCCCATCCAGTGGGAAGTAAAGGACGGTGCCATGACCGTGAAGCCGCAGTCGGGCAATATTTACTCAAAAAAAGTATTTGGCGACTGCCAGCTGCACATCGAATGGCGGGCACCTGCCGTGGTGAAAGGCGAGGGCCAGGGCCGTGGCAACAGCGGCATCTTCTTCCAAGGCAGGTACGAGGTACAGGTACTTGATTGCTACAACAACACAACGTACCCGAACGGCCAAACTGGCTCGATTTACAAGCAGTCGGTGCCGCTGGCAAACGCTTGCCGCCCTCCCGGTGAGTGGCAGGTGTACGACATCATTTACACCGCCCCACGTTTCAGCGTTGACGGCGTGAAGGTCGCCCCAGCTCGTGTCACGGTCATCCACAATGGAATCGTACTTCAAAACGCTACCGAAATCAAGCGGCGACGGGCCTTTCATCCTGCAAGACCACGGCGACTTGGTGAGCTACCGCAATATCTGGGTGAGGAAGCTGTAAAACATCAACTTCTCCCAAAAGAAAAAGCCCAACCAACATTGAATGTTGGCTGGGCTTTTTTCATAACAGCATGATTGTCAATATTTTATGCCAATTTTCTTGTAAATAAAATGCAGCAACCATGCCGGCCCGATGAGCAGGAACTGGAGGTCTTCGAGAAATGACGGTTTTTTACCCTCGATTTTGTGACCGATGAACTGGAAAATCCAAGCCACCACGAAAATGAACAAGGAGATGAGCGCCAGCATTTTGGCATCGCCGAAGGTCATTTCATAAATATAGTTCACGCCGTAAACCATCACGCTGCCGATAAGCACAAAGCCCCAAAACATGGGCTTGGAGAGCCTCATATAATAGACCAATGCAAACAGCAGGGCCACCGTGGCCCAATTGGTGTAAATGGTTCGTTCCACAAAAAAAGGGATGGCATACAGCAGCCCAAACAGGCTGAACATGATGCTGGGCACGCAAATCCAGTGGATGAATTTATTGATGCCGTTCTGGTGGCTTTCGCCGTATTTGTCGAGGAGAATATCAATGGTAGCCATGAAACTAAAGATTTGAGTTTTACTGCACAAAATAGGTCAATCCGGCTAAAATTCAGCAAAAATTTAGTGCGGAAAAACATCCAAGGCCATTCCCATCCCCACCTCGAAGGCTTCGATTTCGACCCCAGTTTCGACGCCCCTGTTTTTGAAAAAATGCACCATGTTTTCCATCGGCATATTGCCCGTGAGGTCGTCCTTGGCCATGGGGCAGCCGCCAAAACCCTTGATGGCCCCATCAAAACGGGCGCAGCCGCTTTGCCAAGCAGCCTCTATTTTCTCCTTCCAATTGTGCGGTTCGGTGTGCAGGTGTGCGCCGATTTCGATGCCCCTTGGCTCGTAGTAGGGTATCAGGTTTGAAAAAAGATAGTTGATGCTGGCGGGGTTCGACACGCCGATGGTGTCGGAAAGTTGTAGGATACGGATGCCCATTTCGGCCAGTTTGTCCACCCAGCGCACCACGATTTCGGCGTTCCAAGCATCGCCGTACGGGTTGCCGAAGCCCATGCTGATGTACACGACCAGTTCCATGTTGCTCCGCAAACAGATGGCCTGAATCTCCTCCACCCGTTGCAGCGATTCTTCGATGGTGGCATTGGTATTGCGGATTTGGAAGGTTTCGGAAATGGAAAACGGGAAGCCAAGGTAGCTGATTTCAGGGAAACGGGCGGCATCCTCTGCCCCACGTTGGTTGGCCACGATGGCCAGCAACTTGCTTTGCGAAGCAGAAAGGTCGAGCATCGAGAGCACCTCCGCCGTGTCCCGCATCTGTGGGATGGCCTTCGGAGACACGAAGCTGCCGAAATCAATCGTGTCGAAGCCAGCTTTGAGGAGCTGGTTGATGTAGGCAGCCTTGGTTTCGGTGGGGATAAAGTCCTTGAGTCCCTGCATGGCATCCCTGGGACATTCGATGAGCTTTATTTTGGTGGGTGGTTGGCTGGACATTTGGCAAAAATAGGAAAATTCGTTCGAGCTGAAAACGCCAAGCTGGCTGCAAAAGATTCGTTGGCGCTATATTTTCCCGAACAATTCAATCAACCGCTCCGTGCGGTACTCAAAGATGGAACGCACTTTTTGGCCAATGAATATTTTCTCCATCAGCAC
>JALOMF010000214.1 GCA_025455635.1 Saprospiraceae bacterium
CAGTGAAACTGAGGCATGTGTATGCCTCTAATACTTTCATCTAACTTGGGAGTATTAGTTTTTTCCGTGGATATCAATCGAACGGTTCATTGTGCTTCCCTCGAAGTTTTCTGAAGCTATTGCTCGAAGCCACCGAGAGGCTTTGCCTTGAGTAACTGCGATTCACTAACTCATACAGAGCGTAAGTAAATTTATATGCATACGGAGAAATTTACATCTTGCCTAATTTTGGTTATGCATTTGACATATTTATGGACCGAACTATCTGTTGACTTGTTCGCTTACTGAAAATATCTTCTTATACTATCGTTATGGGTGTTAACGGCAGGTCTTTCAATCAGGCAAGGGCACAAAGTTAGCGAATATGGTGGTTTAACAAAGTGTGCATGATTAGGTTTTTAAAAAATCAAAAATGCCCTGAACACAGTTAAGTGCCAGGGCATTTTTCAGGTGCTGCAATTGCTATTTCGAGAAGGTCAAGATATTGAGCACCCCGTAGCAACTGTCCTTGAGTGCCTGCCTTGATTCGGCTTTGTTTCTGCCCGAGCTGTACTCGGTGATGGCGTCCCTGATTCCGATAAACTGCGGCGACGCTTCGGAATACACCAGTTGGACAAATTTTAAGGTGTTGGAATAGGCTTTTTGGAAAGCTGCCTCGTCTTTTTCGCCCGTTACAAAATCCTGTTTCAATAGGTCAACCCGTTCTTGCAAACTTTGCATTGCGCATTATTTAGCGAACATGAAAGAAGAAAAAACCCCTCCTGCAATGGCAAGAGGGGCCTTTTTTTCGTAAAACTTATCTTGTAAGCATTGTCAGTGTCGCAGTATTTGTCGAAGCTGCTGTGCCCCGACTGCCAACTGCCAACTGTCAAACTGCCAACTCAAATTACATCATGCCGCCCATGCCGCCGCCCGGAGGCATGTGGCTATGGCCAGCGTCTTTCTCAGGCTTGTCGTTGATGACGCATTCGGTCATCAGCACCATGCCAGCGATGGAAGCAGCGTTTTCGAGGGCCACACGGGTCACCTTCGTTGGGTCAATGACGCCTGCTTTCTTCAAGTCCTCGTACACATCGGTGCGGGCGTTGTAGCCGATGGCACCTTTGCTGTCAGCCACTTTTTGGAAAACAACCGAGCCTTCTTGGCCTGCATTTTCAGCGATGACACGTACCGGAGCTTCCAGCGACTTGCGAACAATGGCGATACCGATGGTCTCGTCGTCGTTTTTGCCCTTGAGGCCGTCCAGTGTTTTGATGGCACGTACCAGTGCCACACCACCACCAGCCACGATGCCTTCCTCGATGGCGGCACGGGTTGCGTGGAGTGCGTCGTCCACCCGGTCTTTTTTCTCCTTCATTTCCACCTCAGTCGGTGCGCCCACGTTGAGGACTGCCACGCCACCTGCCAGTTTGGCAAGGCGCTCTTGGAGTTTCTCCTTGTCGTAGTCGGAAGTGGTGGTCTCGATTTGAGATTTAATCATGCCGACACGGGAATCAATGTCTGCTTTTTTGCCCTTGCCGTTCACGATGGTCGTGTTGTCTTTGTCCACGGTGATTTTTTCGCAAGTACCGAGGTCGGCAACCGTTGCTTTTTCAAGCGTGAAGCCTTTTTCTTCGGAAATCACCTGGCCACCTGTCAGGATGGCGATGTCTTCCAACATGGCCTTACGGCGGTCGCCAAAGCCTGGGGCTTTCACGGCTACCACTTTCAAGCCAGCACGGAGGCGGTTCACCACGAGAACGCCGAGGGCTTGGCTCTCCACGTCTTCAGAGATGATGAGCAACGGACGGCCAGAGCCGGCTGCTTTCTCCAAAATCGGCAGCATCTCCTGGAGATTGCTGATTTTTTTGTCGTAAATAAGGATGTACGGGTTTTCGTACTCCGTCGTCATGTTCTCCGTGTTGGTCACGAAGTATGGCGACAGGTAGCCACGGTCGAATTGCATACCGAGCACTTCCTCCACGTAGGTGTCAGTGCCTTTTGCTTCTTCCACAGTGATAACGCCGTCCTTGGAAACACGCTTCATGGCGTCGGCGATGAGCGTACCGATTTCGTCGTCGTTGTTGGCGGAAATGGCAGCTACTTGCTGGATTTTCTTGAAGTCGTCGCCGATTTTCTCGGATTGTTTTTTCAAATCCTCAACGACCACTTTCACCGCTTGGTCAATGCCACGCTTGAGGTCCATTGGGTTTGCGCCAGCGGCCACGTTCTTAAGGCCAGCGGTAATCATCGCTTGCGCAAGCACGGTTGCAGTAGTCGTACCGTCGCCAGCGAGGTCGCTGGTCTTGGAAGCCACTTCCTTCACCATTTGGGCGCCCATATTTTCCACGGCGTCTTCGAGTTCGATTTCCTTTGCAACGGTCACGCCGTCCTTGGTCACTTGTGGAGCGCCAAAGCTCTTCTGGATGACCACGTTGCGGCCGCGTGGGCCGAGGGTTACTTTCACGGCATTTGCCAATGAATCAACGCCGTTTTTGAGTTTCTCACGGGCGTCCCGATTAAATGAAATTTCCTTTGCCATAACGTTCTATTGTTAAATGGTTTGATTGTTTAATTGCTTGATTTCGTGTGGGTTAAAACGATTTCTTGAGCCAATGACGATAAAGCTTATTTATCAAGAATGACCAACACATCGTCTTCCCGCATGATGAGGTAGTCGGTGCCTTCGTAGTTCATTTCTTGGCCAGCGTATTTGCCGTACAATACGATGTCACCACTTTTAATGGTCATTTTCTTGTCGTCCTTGCCGGGGCCTACTGCCACGACTTCGCCACGCTGCGGTTTTTCCTTGACAGAATCAGGGATGATGATGCCCCCCTTTGTTTTTTCTTCTGCGGGAGCTGGCTTCACCACTACCCGGTCGTTGATAGGCTTAAACTTCATAGTAATTTACTTTTTTAATGGTTGAATTGTTTGATTTGTGAAATTGCTGGCCGTTGGAGCAACCTGCCATGCAAAATTTGTCAGCCAAAATCCGTTGGACTTGCCGGACATCCGCACTTATCAGCTTTCGTGCCACTGGAGAAAACGTGACGTACTGTCATTTTTTGGGAAAAATTGGCGTGAAATGGCGTGTCAAAATGGCAAGCTTGCCAAAACAGTTTACTCCTCAATCTCATTTCCTAAAGCCAGCACGGCTTCAATTTTGGACATTTTATTGTAGATTTGTAACGAGAAAACAAACAAAAAAACCGACAAAATGGCCAAAGACTTCATCCATGAAGCCATCAAAGCAGCGCTGCAAAATGATGGATGGCATATTGCCAACGACCCATTGACAATTGACCTGACTGAAGACGACACTTACTTTGACATAGACATGGAGGCTGTGAAGGAGGAATCGGTGTTTGGGCGGGGCAAGTTTTTGGCAATTGAGGTAAAATCATTTAGGCAAACCTCTGTTATTCACGCTTTTCACGAAGCACTTGGGCAGTTTTTGAACTACCAAGCAGTCATTGAGGAGCAGCATTTAGGCTTTGATTTGTACCTAGCTGTGTCGGAAGAAGGGTGGGAAAGGTTAAACTCGCTCAAATTTGTCCAACGCCGCATCTTGCAATATGGGCTTCAATTTTTGGTCGTTAACGTTCATTCAAAATCAATTTCAAAATGGATAAAATAGCAAAATACAGCAAGATACTTGAGGGTTTTTTGCTTAAAAGGTCATCCACGAAATTGGCCAATTCACCTGGTGCCAAAAGCCATTTGGTCATAGACCGTGAAAAACTCGAATTCCTATTGCTTTGGGTGGGCTGGTCAGGCAGCGCCTACAAACATGGGCTAATGTTCCATTTCCAGATTTTAAATGGCAAAGTTTGGATTCACGAAAACCGAACCGACATTGACTTACACGAGGTCTTAGCTGGGCTGGGGATTTCCGAATCTGACATTGTTGCTGGAAACGTTGCCCCTTATGAATTGGAGAATTTGGCGTTGGCAATATGATTCAAATAGCGTAGCCTCCTAATCCTCGGCTTGCTACCTTTGCGCCCATGACAGAAACAGCACCAAAAATTGACATCCGCCAACTATCCAAACCCGACCTCATAGCCGCCTTCGGCGAAAAGGGCGAACCCAAGTTCAGGGCGAACCAGGTCTGGGAATGGCTCTGGAAAAAAGGGGCGCACTCCTTCGAGCAAATGACCAACCTTTCGAAGCCCCTGCGGGAGTGGCTCGACGCCAATTTCGTCATCCATTTCATCGTCGAGGACAAGGTGCAGCACAGCAACGACGGCACCATCAAGACCCGCTTCCGGTTGCACGACGGCCACCTCATCGAGTCGGTGCTGATACCCGTGCCGGACGACCGCCGCTTCACGGTCTGCGTGAGCAGCCAAGTCGGGTGCAGCCTCACCTGCGCCTTCTGCGCCACGGGCCAGATGAAGCGGGTGCGCAACCTTGATGCCGCCGAAATCTACGACCAAGTGCTGCTCGTGAACCGCCAGTGCGAGGCCACATTCGGGCACCCGCTCACGAACATCGTGTACATGGGCATGGGCGAGCCACTGCTGGCCTACCGCCCCGTAATGGAGAGCATCGGGCACATCACCTCGCCAGAAGGATTGGGCATGTCGCCGAAGCGCATCACGGTGAGCACGGCGGGCATTGCGAAGATGATAAAACAACTGGCCGACGACAACGCCAAGGTGAACCTCGCCCTCAGCCTCCATGCGCCCACCGACGAAAAGCGCAATGAAATCATGCCCATCAACGAGCAAAACAACCTCGAAGTGCTGATGGACGCACTCACGTATTTTTACCAAAAAACAGGCAACCGCCTCAGCTACGAGTACATCGCTTTCAACGATTTCAACGAAGGCCACGAGGATGCACTGGCGCTGTTGCGGCTCTGTGAGCGCTTCCCGGTGAAGGTGAACATCATCGAGTACAACCCCGTGGCTGGATTGGATTTTGTAAAGGCGGGCGACGATAAAATTGACCGCTTCGCAAGGTTTTTGAGCAACAACGGCGTGATGACCACCGTGCGCCGCAGCCGGGGCAAGGACATTGATGCGGCCTGTGGGCAGTTGGCGAACAGGGAATGATGCCGGATTTTGCGCAGGTTTTCGCCAGTGTTTCTACATTTACCCAATGAAAAAACAAACCCCACTTAGGCCAAACACATGAAAGCATTCCTCACCGCAATCCTGGTCTTCGTTGGTTTGGTCAACTATGCCCAAGTTGATACTACCAAAGAATTTTTACCCAAAACAAGGCTGTTTGAGCTGCCCTACCTCGACCCCAACGAGGCGTTGGCTTACGGCAGTTTTGCATTTTGGTGGGACAAGCAGGAGCTGGTGCAGAAGGCTTACGTCCCCATCGGTTTTGGGTTTTACAAGCCTGTGATGCGCTGGAACAAAAAGCGGCCCGTGGAATTTGGCATTGATGCAGCGGCGCATTTCCAGTTCGAGTGGTTGATTTCCGACAGCATCGTGCAGCGCAACCTGCTCAATGCGGACTACAAATTCAGCTTCAACCTCGCTTGGCAATTGAGCGAGCGGCACTTCCTGCGATTGCGGGCCTACCACGTCTCCAGCCACCTTGGGGATGACTATCTCATCAGGAATGGCGTCACTAGCTACGTCCCAAACTCCAATAACTATGAGCAATTGGATGTGCTTTGGGCAAGGCAGGGCGTGGTTTTCAGGAATTACGTGGGCATGGGGCTTGTCATTAGGCCCGAAACCATTCGTAAGCGTTTCAGTGCGATTTTGGGTAGCACCTTCGACCTGCCGTTTGAGTACAAACCGACCCGTGCTTGGGCCGGGGGCATCCACCTGCGGATTTTGGAAGAAAATGATTTCAGGCCGGGCGTGAAGCTGGCAATGGGGATGCGGCTCGGCGAAATCAAGCAACAGCCATTTCGTTTTATGATAGAATACTTCAGCGGGAACCTGCCCTTCAGTGCCTTCGAGCGCAACAGGATTACATGGATGGGAATTGGCTTGAGCTTTGCGCCTTAACTGCTGATTAAATGGTTGCCACTTGCCATTTTGACCTTAAAAACACAACGATTAAGGTAAATTGATTAAAAAAAATGTGAATAGCTGGGACTTGGCGTTATGATTCAGTTATTTTGGCGATGAAAACAGTTTCAAGAACTTACTAATCTCCATAACCTGCCATGAAAACGCTGGAAACCATTCAGAACGAGCTTCGTGAACTTGTGCCACAGGGCACCGACTTGGCGCTCGCTGCGCTCAAAAAAGCACTCAAGCCCGGCTCCGATACCTACAATTTGTACCTGGCCCTCGAAGGCCGTTACCAAGACGTGAAGCGGCAACTTTTGCAGGGCGTTGTCTCCAACGAAGAAGCTACGCTGGAATTCAACAATATCCGAAAATCGCTCATCGAATTCATAGATTCCATCGTGGAAGCCGACCTGCCGGAGCTGGCCGGAACCGGCACGGAAAGCGGCGGCATGGCCGATATTTACAATGGCGAAGTGCTGTACCGCATTCCAAAACGGATGAAGCTCGGCGCTGAATCGGAGTGCATCATTCGGCTCTCTTTTGACCGAAAAAAACTGCTGCACGACTTCGAAGTGCAGGTCGGCGACGTGATGAAAGACCTGCGCATCTCCGACGTGATGGGCGTCGAACTGCTCGACCCGAACGCTGACAAGGCTTTCAGCATCACGACCTTGAACGACACGGTGCAGTTCATGGAAAAAGACCTCGTGACCGAGTGGATTTTCTGTGTGACGCCACTGAAACAGGGCCAGTACCCGCTGGTTTTGAAAATTTCCATCATCGAAATCATCAACGGCATTGAGCGCAAGCGCAACGAAGTGCTCAAGGAGCATGTGGAGATTTTGGCAGAAATCAACGAGAGCACGCCTGAGTTCGTGAGTGCAGGCTACACCTGGCAAGTCACCGACTCCGATGAGCAGCGGGCCGTGCCGGGGGCTGGCAAGGGGGTTGAACCACAAGCCCCTACTGCACCCAGCCCAGCCATGCCCAGCACCCAGCCCTCCAATGCCACCAAAGCGCTCGGCCTCGGCCTCATCGGCAAGGTAATCGCTGGGGTGGCCACGGCGGTGGTTGCGGT
>JALOMF010000215.1 GCA_025455635.1 Saprospiraceae bacterium
CGTCCTCAGCCGCCCGGCAGGCATCCAAAATAAATTCCCACAGTCTTTCTTACCTTCGCAAACCAGTTCTAATCACTCAACCATTTTTTTCTATGAAAAAACTAAATCTCTCCGCATTAATTTATTCAATTCTGCTGGTGCTGCCGTTTTCGGCTATTGCGCAAGCACCAAAAAAAACAGACAAAACAATGAAGACGGCTGAAAAAGTACCTGTCCCATCATCGGAACCAAAGCACCAGAGCAAGAAGACCCCCACTCCGGGTGTCTCCGCCCCAAGCCCGGCTAATTTCGACTACGAATCGGTGCCTGGCGACCCGCTTGGCGTCAAGATTTACACCCTCAAAAACGGCATGAAGCTCTACATGAGCATCAACGACGCCGAGCCTCGCATCCAGACCAACGTGCCCGTGCGGGCCGGCTCCAAGCACGACCCCGCCGAGACTACGGGCTTGGCGCACTACCTGGAGCACATGATGTTCAAAGGTACGAGCAAGGTCGGGGCGCTTAACTGGCCGGAGGAGCAGCAGCTTTTGCAAAAAATCTCCGACCTCTACGAGCAGCACCGCCGGGAGACCGACCCGGAGAAGCGCAAGGCGATTTATGCCCAAATTGACGAGACCTCCAACGCCGCCGCCAAGCTCGTGGCCGCCAACGAGTACGACAAGATGGTCAGCTCGCTGGGCGCCCGTGGCACCAACGCCTACACTTGGGTGGAGCAGACGGTCTATGTGAACGACATCCCCACCAACGAGCTGGAGCGCTGGATGCAGCTGGAAAGTGAGCGCTTCAAGGAACTCGTGCTGCGCCTGTTCCACACAGAGCTGGAGGCCGTGTACGAAGAGTTCAACATCAACCAGGACCGGGATTTCCGCAAGGTGAGCGCCGCCATCAACGAGACGCTGTTCCCCAGCCATCCCTACGGCACACAGACGACCATCGGCAAGGGCGAGCACCTGAAGAACCCTTCGCACGTGAAAATCCACGAGTATTTCAAGACCTACTACAAGCCGAACAACATGGCCATCGTGCTGGCGGGCGACTTCGACCCGCAGCAGGCGATTGCGTATGCCGAGAAATACTTCGGCAGCTACCAGCCAGCGCCCATCCCGCCGTTCAAGTACCAGCCGCAGCCGGAACTAAAGGGAGTCGTGCGCAAGGAAGTGCTGGGCCAAGAGGCCGCCTACGTGCAGCTCGCTTGGAAGGGCGGCGGCGCCAACACTGCCGACAACGACTATTTGACCATGATTTACCGCCTGCTGTACAATGGCCGGGCGGGTCTGATTGACCTCGATTTGCTCCAAAAACAACAGGTGCTGGAGGCCCGTGCCTCGCTGACGCCGATGGAGGATTACTCGACTTTCCAGCTTTATGGTAAACCTCGTGAGGGCCAGACCTTGGAGGAAGTGGAGAAATTGCTGCTGGCAGAACTGGAGAAAATCAAGAAGGGCCAGTTCGACGAGTGGCTCATCAAGGCTTGCATCAAAGACCTGAAACTGAGCGAGATACGTGCCAACGAGAGCAACAGCGCCCGTGCCGGGCAAATGACCAACGCCTTCATTTTGGGCACCAAATGGGAGGACTACGTGGCCCGCTTCGACCGCTTGGAGAAGCTCACGAAGGCAGATATTGTGCGCTTCGCAAACAAGCATTTCCAGGAAAACTACGTGGTGGTGTACAAGCGCAACGGTGTTGACCCCAACGTTCCGAAGGTGGAAAAACCCGCCATCACGGCTGTGGCCGTGAACCGGGAGAAGTCTTCCAGTTTCACCGAAAAATTCTTGGCGCAGGAGTCGCCCCGCCTGGAGCCTGTTTTCCTTGATTTCAAAAAAGACATCCAGACCAAGAAACTGGCCAGCGGCGTGGAATTGGACTATATCAAAAACAAGAACAACCCCACGTTCATGCTCGACTACATCGTGGAAATGGGCAAAAGCAGCGACCAGGAACTGGCCATGGCCATCAGCTACCTGCCTTACCTTGGCACTGACAAGTACTCAGCCGACCAGCTCAAGCAGGAGTTCTTCAAGCTTGGCCTCGATTTTTCGGTAAATGTGAGCGATGAGCGGGCTTACGTAACCCTCAGCGGCCTCGATGAGAGCTTGGAGGAGGGCATCAAGCTGTTTGAGCACGTGCTGGCCAACGTGAAAGGAGACCAGAAGGCACTCGATGGCCTCGTGGCCGATGAGTTGCTGCGCCGGGAAAACGACAAGAAAAACAAGACGACCATCCTGCGGGGCGCCATGGCCAGCTATGCCCGCTACGGCAAGGAGTCGCCGTTCACCAACAACCTGACACCTGCCGAACTGAAGGCCCTCAAGCCAGAGTCGCTGGTCGCCAAAATCAAGGGCCTGACCAGCTACGACCACCGGGTGTTCTACTACGGCTCGATGGGGCTGAACGAAGCCGCCACGCTCGTGGACAAGTACCACAAGGCAGGCAAGTTGAACCCAGTCGTTCCTGCCAAGAAATTCGAGGAACTGGCCACCAACGAGAACGAGGTCATCTTCGTGGACTTCCCAATGGTGCAGGCCGAAATCATGCTCGTGAGCAAGGGCACCGAAAGGTTCAACTTGGAAGAGTACGTAATGTCTGAGCTGTACAACACTTACTTTGGTGCTGGGCTTTCGAGCATCGTGTTCCAGGAAATCAGGGAGTCGAGGGCGCTGGCCTACTCCGCCAACGTGGGCTACTCCTCCCCGATGAAGGAGCAGGAGGCACACTACCTACGTGCCTACGTGGGCACGCAGGCCGACAAGATGCCGGACGCCATCAAGGCCATGCAGGAAATCATCGAGGAGATGCCCGTGTCCGAAAAGCAGATTGCGCAAGCCGTCGAGAGCATCGAAAAGAAAATCGAGACGAGCCGCATCACCAAGGACAATATTTATTGGACCTACCTCAACGCCAAGCAGCGGGGATTTGACCATGACCTGCGCAAAGACGTGTACGATAAGATGAAAATCACCACACCCGCCGACCTCAAGGCGTTCCAGGAAAAGCACGTGAAGGGCCGCAAGTACACCTACCTCGTGCTGGGCAGCAAGGACAAGGTGGACATGGAGTTCTTGAGGAATATCGGCAAAGTGACGGAACTGAGCCTGGACGAGGTGTTTGGGGAGGAGAAAGGGAGCAAGCCCTAGGATTCTGTTCGCCAAATTACGGGTATAAATAAAACAAACGATGCCGCTTCCCAACCCTGGGGGCGGCATTGTTCGTTTTGCCCATCCCCTATTTTTTTTCTGTAAAAAAACCTAACTTTGCCCGTAAAGGGCGAAATAAAATTGCAAATTCACGCCCATTGCGAAGCAGCGAACAAAATCTTATGTGGAGGGCATCGCAAAAAAAGCATTGTCCTTCGCCCCAAATCCACCATTTTCACCAATCGCCATCGTCGTCTTATGCCACCACCACTCGTCGCAGAACTCAGTCAAGAAGACCACGCCGTCATCCACAGTGCTTACAGGCGGCTGCTGCGCACTTTGGACGGCAAAATGGAGCAGGAAGACCACGACCAAGTCCGCCACGCCTTTGAGCTGGCCGCCGAGGCGCACTCGCTCCAGCGCCGCAAGTCGGGCGAGCCGTACATCACGCACCCCATCGAGGTGGCCATCATCTGCATCGAGGAAATCGGGCTAGGCCCCACCGCCGCCGTCTGCGCCCTGCTGCACGATGTGGTAGAGGACACGGACTACACCATCGAGCAAATCAAGACGGAATTCGGCGACAAAGTGGCGCTCATCGTGGACGGCCTCACCAAACTCGACGGCACGGCCACCAGTGAAAGCCCACAGGCCGAGAATTTCCGCAAGGTCATCAGCACCCTCGTGATTGATGTGCGGGTGGTCTTGATAAAAATGGCCGACCGGATGCACAATATGCGCACCCTCGGCTCCATGCCCCGCCACAAGCAGCTCAAAATAGCGGCAGAAACCAGTTATATCTACGCACCGCTGGCCCACCGCCTCGGCCTCTACAATATCCGCTCGGAGTTTCAGGACCTCTGCCTGAAAATCATGGAGCCGGAGACCTACGACGAAATCAACCAAAAATTGAACGCCAGCGAGGACGAGCGGGCGGAGTACATCGAGAAATTCCTCGCTCCGCTGCAAGAGGAACTCGCTGATGCGGGGCTGAAATACCGCTGTTTTGGGCGGGCAAAATCGGTCTCGTCCATCTACAACAAGATAAAAAGCAAGGACACCCCCTTCGAGCAGGTCTATGACATCTTCGCCGTGCGCATCGTGCTGGACGTGGAGCGCCGCCGGGAAAAAACCCTCTGCTGGACGGCCTATTCCATCGTCACCGACATTTACAAGCCCATCCCGGAGCGCCTAAAGGACTGGGTGACAGTGCCCAAGTCGAACGGCTACGAGTCGCTGCACACCACGGTCATCGGCCCCGAAGGGCGGTTCGTGGAGGTGCAAATCCGCTCCGAGCGCATGGACGAAATCGCCGAGCGGGGCTTCGCTGCGCACTGGAAATACAAGGGCATCAACAACCAGCCCGACGTCTATGAAAAATGGCTCGACCAAGTGCGTGACCTCATGGAGAACCCCAACTCCGACGCCTTGGAGTTCGTCAGCGATTTTAAAAACAACCTGTATTCCGAAGAGATTTTCGCCGTAACGCCCCGTGGCGACATGATCAACCTACCGAAAGGTGCCACGGCACTCGACTTCGCCTTCCACATCCACACCGACATCGGCTACCGCTGCCGGGCCGTGAAGGTGAACAACCGCATCGTGCCGATGGGCTACAAGCTCAACATGGGCGACAAGGTGGAAGTCATCACCGACAAGAACCAAAAGCCCAACGAAAGCTGGCTGAAAATCGTGGTGACGGGCAAGGCCCGCTCCAAAATCCGCAACGCCATGAAGGAGGAGCGCCGCAAAACGGGCGAGCTGGGCAAGGAGGCGTTGCAGCGCAAGTTCAACAACATGAAGGTAAACTACGACCAGGGCGTGGAGACCTTGGTCAAGTTTTTCAACCTCAACTCGCATATTGACCTCTATTTTGCCATTGCGACCGAGGAGATTGACCTGATTGATACCTTTAAAAATTTTGAGGTAAAAGACCAAAAACTGGTCGAAATCGTGAAGGAGGCCCCCATTGCGGAGCCAGATAAAAAGCAGGAGCAGCCCAGGGGCAAAATCACGGCAGCCACCAAAATACTGGTGAACGGCGAACCCGCCGAGCTGTACCACTACAAGCTCGCCAACTGCTGCAACCCCGTGCAGGGCGACGATATTTTCGCCTTCCTGACGGCGAAGGAGGGCATGAAAATCCACCGAACCAACTGCTCGAACGCCACCAACCTGCTGGCCAGGTACGGCTACCGGGTGATGAAGGCCGAGTGGGTGGCCAATATGGACACGACCTTCGTGGTGGACCTCAAAATCACGGGCGTGGACGAGGGCATCGGCGTCATCGAGCGGCTCACGAAGGAAATCGGTGGCCTCGGCGTCAATATCCGCTCCTTCCACATCGAGGGCGGCGACCAAGGCTATTACGAAGGGAAAATCAGCTTGCTCGTGCTCAACCGGGAGCAGCTTAACGTAGTGATGCGCACCTTGAAAAAACTGGATTTTGTGGAGACGGTGACGAGGATTGATTAGTAGTCTTCAGTTCGACAGTCCGCAGTCGGCAGCCAGTGCCGAGCGTGGCGGCGGCGGTGCTTTTTTAAAAAGCGGGTCGTATTTTTTTTAAAAAAAGCTACCTAGTCGTAGTTCGCTAATCACCCGATTTCCCACTCCCTTTTTTGAAGCTTACTGCCATTTCACGGCTATCAATTGCCGTGTTGGCGGGGTCGTCGAAGAGAAAAAACACAAACACGGTGCCTTGGCCTTCTTTGCTGAGGGCAATCATTTTGCAGATTGGCGAGCTGTCGAAGGCGGGTTTTGGGGTGAAAACATAGGTCATGCCCCAGTCGGCGTTGAAGTCCCGCCGCAGCGACTCGCTGTCGGGGCGCAGGGCGGTGATGATGGCTTCGTCGGCGTTGGTGGCGAGGTTGGTAATCGTGAGGAAAGTGGCCACGTTTGGGGCCGTGGAGAGGTAGTTGCGCTCATCCCAAGGCAGCACGTAGTAGCGGATTTGCAGGTCTTCGCTGTTGGAGCTGATGGCGTGGTGGCAGTTCAGGTACTGGTTTTCCAGCGGCTCGAAGCTGCGGTAGCCAGCGTCCAGTGGCTCGAAAACCTCCACGCCTGCCCGCCGAAGTAGGTCGTCGAACTGGTCGGTATGCTCGATTTTTTGCCCGAAGGCGTATTGCGCAAGCAAAAGGATAACCGCTAAGGCGGAATTTTTGAGCATCTTATTCATGCAGTTAAATTATGGTTGCCAAATATAGCTCAGTTGGAGATAAGCCAAGCAGCTAGTCCTCGAAAAGGCTATTACCCGCCCAAAATCACTACATTTACCCCAAAATAAGCATTGATGCAAAAGCTTTTCACCTTAACCATTTGTTGTTTCCTCCTGAAAACCAGCGCCTTGGCGCAATACCAGCCCGTGTTCCCCGGCCTCGATGGGCAGGCCCTGCTCGACAAGCTCGTGAGTGACTACAAAGCGCCCGTACTGCTCTCGCAGTCGTTCGCAAGGGACACGCTTTTCGCCCGTGTTTATGCTTGGCAAGACACGCTGACCTGCGTTTATACAGGCTACAAAATCTACCTCAACCCCAACGACGACCCCACGCAGGCAGCCTTCGACAAGGGCATCAACACCGAGCATACCTTCCCGCAGAGCCTCGGTGCCATGAACCAAGCCGAGGGCGATATGCACCACCTCTACCCGACCCGGGAGGACGTGAACGGCGACCGGGGCAACCTGCCCTTCGCCGAAATCCCAGACAACCAAACCGAGGACTGGTACTACCTCGGCCAAGAGATTTCGAGCATCCCGACCTCCAATATTGACAAGTACAGCGAGCGGGGCAATGGCCGCTTCGAGCCACGGGAAGACCACAAAGGCAATGTGGCCCGTGCCATGTTCTACTTTTACACCATGTACAAGGGCCAGGCCGACGCCGCCG
>JALOMF010000216.1 GCA_025455635.1 Saprospiraceae bacterium
AGCCATCAAATCGCCCCCATCATCGAGCATCAATTTTGAGTATTTAGAGGTCAAGCTCACGTTGCCCACCTCGTTGAGGTTGAGCTTGCTGTAGGAAACGTTGATGGTAGCGTCGCCAGATTTCACGATGGTACCGTTGCCGTAGTCAAGCGTGACGTTGAGGCCAGCACTGGCACCTTCCAGCCGGAAATTGCCGTACTTGACATCCACCTTCGTCTTACCAGACAGCGGGGCCACGAGGGCATCGCCGTACTTGTTGCTGAGGTCAAGCGAAGCCGAGGCGGGCATGAAAACCAAGTAGTTAATCTGGAACTCCGTTTTGTCGCTGCCGCCCCAGTCAAACCACGACCCCTTGCTCGATTCGATGAGGGTCTCGGCCTTCACGAAGCTGTCGTCGTTGGCAAACTCGATGCGGATGCGGTTGAAGACCGACTGTGCCTGCGACTCGCTGGCCGCCTTCACCACGATGGTCACTTCCACTTTTGCCCGGTTTTTTTCCCAAGTCTTCACATCAATTTTACCGTACTTGTTCACGAGGTTCACCGTGCCATTGGCATTGAGCGGAAACTCTTTTTTGATGGTTTTGGTGAAATCCTGCACCGCAGTCGGGTCGGGCTGGCAAAGCTCCGTCCCCACCAGTTTTATAACTTCCCAAAAGGAATTGTTGGCCATGGAAACGCTCGGCTGCAACAGGCCAAGCCCCAGGGCCACTGCCAGCAAATAGGGCCGGTATTTTTTAAAGACTAACTTCATTTTCTGCTGAGTTTATGGTTGAAGGATTAACGCTTTCCACTTTTTCGAGCACCTGCTCCAGGATGTTGATTTTGGTTTGGTAGGTTTCTATCATCGCTTGGATGATTTTTTCCTCGGCACCCACCGGGGCATGTTCGAGTTCTTGGCGAAGCTGCTCGTAGGCGGCATCCAGTTCTTGCAAGTCGGCTTTCACGACGCCGTCCTGCTTGTAGCTGGCGAGCTTCGCCAGTTTTTCCTCCACCTGCGTACTGAAATAGCGCTCCATCTCGGCATGTTCCGGCGACACATCGGCCAGTGAGTCCACGGCCTTGCCCTGGTTGGTCAGGTAAGCGCCCGCTGCACCGCCCGCCAGCAGCAATGCCAGCACTGCAGCCGCAGCCCGCAGCCGTTTCACCCAGACCACCCGCACGGCAGGCCGCTGGCGGTCGAGTTGGCGGTCGAGCTTGGCCCAAACGTCCAACCTCGGCACTTCGGTATCGAAGTCGGCCCTGTTTTCAAGGATGAATTTTTCTAAATCATTCATTTCGCTTTCTTTTTTGTCATTCTGTCATTGGTTTCAATGACCATCAATAATCAGTTGCTGCCCCTCCAGCAGTTCCCGCAGCCGCTTTCTGGCCCGGCTGAACTGTGATTTGGAAGTGGCCTCGGTAATGTCAAGTATCTCGCCGATTTCCTTGTGGTCGTAGCCCTCGAACATGTAGAGGCTGAACACGACCCGGTAGCCATCGGGCAAATTGGCCATTGCGCCATTGATGGCCTTCACGTTCAGGTGCTTTTCGCCCACTGGCTCACATTCGGCCACGTGGTGGAATCGGTCGTCCAAGGTCTCAATTTTGAGCTTTCGCTTTTTCAAAAAATTGATGCAGTTGTTGACGACAATCCGCTTTATCCAAGCACCAATCGTGGACTCGTAGCGGAAGCTGTCCATTTTTGAGTACACGTCAATGAACGACTGCTGGAGCAGGTCCTCGGCATCGAGGTCGTTGTTCACCATGCGCAGGCATACGTTGTACATGGCTTGTGAGTACAGCCTGTACAGCTCGAACTGCGCTTTTCGGTCACCCTTCATGCAGCGCTCGACGATGTCCCGGTGGGTGCTTCCGTAGTCCAAATTCAGTTAGTTTCGGCCATTAACGACAGGTGAATCGTGCAGGGGTTGCACGACGAGGTGGAATTTCAAGCAAGCAAGCTCTTAAATTTTGCTGTTTATTTTTCACAAAAAACTGATTATCAGTTTTTTGTGAAAAGGATTGACAAAAATAAATACCTACATTTATTCCTCTTCCTCCTTGCCCGAATTGCGGTCACGCAGCTTGATATCGTCCACTTTTTCGTTCAAAAACTGGTTCAGCCGCTCGATGTTGAGGCTCGATTTCAGCTCTCCAAAAGCATTGATTTTGATGTCAAAGCCTTTAAGCTCTTCGTGTACCTTGGGTTGTTTCTTCTCGGTGGGCTTCGATTTTTTTGCCATGATAAAAATGGTTTGTGTGCAAAGCTATCCATTCCTAAGGGAAAAATTCGGGAACTAGCTCGGCAAGTTAGCATAAAAAAAGCGCCAGCCTCCCGGCCGGCGCTCCTTTTTTGGGATAAAAACCGCTCACTTCACGGCGAAAATCTGCCGCAATTGCTCCACCAACTGCCCGCCGCCAGAGACGGAGATGTTGTTGATTTTCTCGGCGATTTTCTCCACGTATTCCATCTCCTTCAGCTTGAAGAGCATCTCGTTGTCCTCCATCAGCTTGGCCGTGTTGAGCAGGCTCCGGGTGGAGGCCGTCTCTTCCCGACGGGTGATGACGTTGGCTTGGGCCTTCTTCTCGGCCACCAGCACTTGGTTCATGATGTCCTTCACGTCGCCGGGCAGGATGACGTCCCGGATACCGCAGTCAGTGACGGCGGCACCCATCGCAGCGGCTTTTTCGGCCACATCCTTCAAGATGGCCGGGGCCACGCTCTCCTTGTTGGCCAGCAACTCGTCGAGGGTGAAAGTGCCCACGTACTCCCGCACGGCCAACTGGAACTGGATGTAGAGTTGCTTCGCAATGTCCTTCGTTTCCACGATGGCCTTCACGATGTCCGCCACCCGGTACTGGGCGTAGAAGTTGATGCGCAGGGCCGCTTTGTCCTTCGTCAGGATTTCTTGGCCGCTGATTTCCATCAGTTGCTGACGCAAATCGGCCTTCTGCACTGCAATCGGCTGCTCGTTTTTCCAGAAGTAGTAAACGCCTGGGCCGAGCTTCCGCTCGAACTTGCCGCCCACGTACATCAAGCCCTCCTCGTAAGCTTCCACGACGAACACCCGCACGTACACGCTCACATCGCTACGCTGGAGCAGCTTCCGGTCAATACCCTCGGCAATCTCGTAGCTGTTCAGGTTGACGATGCTGTGCTCGTACCGCACGACGCTCGGTCACGCACCTCCACCACGTCCACCAACTGCCCGAAGGCCGGGTCGGCGAGCAGGATGTTCAGTTCGCAGGGCGGCATGAAGTCCTTTGTCAGGTCATAGACCATGACGGTTTCGCTAGGCCAGACCCAGTGCTTGCCCTCGGTCAGCGTCTTGGCGTAGTTGCCGCCTTTGAACATCAGACCAACTTGGTGCGGATAAATCGTTACGAATTTCATGATTGAAAAAGGTTTTAGCTCCTCTTTCGGGGAATTAGAGAAAATGATTTCTCGGGATAAACAATTGATTATGAATGAATTGCCACAAGTCGCAATGACCCCAATGACAAATGGCGAATGACGTTTCAAGCAGGTTTGCGCACCGCCATCCAGCCGTGGGCGGAAGCAGCGTTGAGCGGGCCGTTGCCCGGCGGGTTCCACCGTCCGTTGAGTCGGCGGGCGGCGGCGACCAGTGTCGCTTTTGCCCATCGCTGCTGGATGGCGGAAGCCTTCGGGCGCTTGCCAGCGGTATCCCATTGCTTCTGGCTTTGGCCGGATTGCCATTCACCCAACGCTGAGGCGGAGGGTGGGCGTGGCGGTGCGCTTGCCGTGCTTTTTCAAAGAAAGGAATCATGGATTATCAGTCCACTGCTCTACCAACTGAGCTAACCTATGTGACAGATAGGTGTAGGATTCGAACCTACGCATCCGAGGCCGCTGCTCTACCACTGAGCTACCCCGACAGGTCGGGAGTGGGAATCGAACCCACGACACACGGCACCTTGGTGCAAAAACGATTCAGGCAGTCAGCATATCGAACCGCTACCGAGCCGATACTGCGGGGCCATACAGAAACCCTCGCCAGGTACTACGTTGAACCGTTTAAGCCTCTTCCGTGCAAAAAGCACAATTTCGTTGCCCCTGCCTTCCGATTGAGGAACCTGAAACGCATACTTGCTATCAGGCCAGCCCAACGGCGACAGGGTATATTCACTTTTCTGTGATGTCAATTTTTCTTGCATTTACCGCTTTCGGTGAATGATGGGACAAAGCTCCGCAGCTACTGCGCAAGGGATTTGCGCAGTAAAATTTATTTTTGAAAATAATTTTCAGGAAATTTGCCCCTTGCTTGGAATAGCTTGAAAATCAAGGTTTTGCGAAGCGAAACCAATAACCCGTTTCACTAAAAAAATAGTTCCATGCCCGTCAACAAATTGGCGCTCATCCGCTACAAGGCCATTGACCGCTGCCTCCAGAACCGCTACCGCAAGTGGACCTTGGACGATTTGGTGGCCGCCGTTTCCGACGCCGTCTATGAATTTGAGGGCATTAAATCAGGCGTGGGCAAGCGCACCGTGCAGCTCGACCTCCAGCACATGCGCAGCGAGCGCTTCGGCTTCAATGCGCCCATCGTGGTGGTGGACAGGAAGTTCTACACCTACGAAGACCGGGACTACAGCATCTCGAACACGCCCATCTCCGACTACGATGTGGCCAAGCTGAAAGAGGTGGTCGGCCTGATGCGCCAACTGAAGGGCCTCGGCTATTTCAACGACCTGAGCACGATGGTGGCCCGGCTGGAGGACAAGATTTTGAAGCAGGGAAACGAGGGCCGTTCGTACATTGATTTGGACAAAAACGAGCAGCTCAAAGGCTTGGAGCACATCGAGCCGATTCACGCCGCCATTTTGAAAAAAACGCCGCTACTGCTTGAATATCAATCGTTTAGGGCGAGGTCGGCCCATTCGCAGGTATTCCATCCGCACCTGCTCAAGCAGTACAACAACCGCTGGTTCGTACTCGGCTGCTTCGACGACCGGGACACGCCCATGCTACTGGCCCTCGACCGCATCAACCAGTTGCAGGAAGCGCCGGAGGTGGCCTACCGCCCATCGGCATTGGATGTTTTCACCTATTTCGATGATGTGGTCGGGGTGTCGAAAACACCCAAGCAGCGGGCCAGCACCATCGTGCTGCGGGTGCAGAAAAGCCAGTTGCCCTACCTGCTCACCAAGCCAATCCACCCATCGCAGCAGGTGCTGAAGGAAGAGCAACGCCACGTGCTGCTCTCGCTGAAAGTCATCTGGAACTACGAACTGGAGCGGGAAATCATGGGCATGGGCGAGGTGGTGGAGGTGGTGTCGCCGAGGCGGCTGCGGGAGAAGGTCAGTGGGCGATTGATGGAAACACTTAAAATGTACCATGAAAACAAAAATGCCGAGTGAAGTAGAAACCCACTCGGCACCTCTCTACGCCATATCGTTTGGGGGTGTCAATTCCCCAAATAACTCCCAATCCGCACCACCTCCGCAAACACTCCAGCCGCCGTCAAAGCCGCCCACGCACCACCAGCGGCCGCTCCTTGTAACGTTCCTTGGTGAACACAATCATATTATCTGAGCCAGAGAGCGAGTAGAACGGGTGCGAGGCATCCACCCTTGAGGCATCCCCATCTTTTCACAGTGAAAGACATCACGCTGGCGGCTAGGGTTTGTGAATTGAAATATTGGGACGCAATGCTATTTTTGCCAAAAGCCGAACCGGTATATATTAAGGCTGCAAACAAGAAAAAGCAAAATGCAAGACAACAACCCACCCAATATCATCATCTACAACACCGTGGACGGCAAGGCCGCCGTATCGCTGCTGGCCAAGGACGGGCAGGTATGGATGAACCAAAACCAATTGGCGCAACTTTTTGACACCTCCAAACAAAACATCGGTCAACACATAGCTAATATACTGGAAGAGAGGGAGTTAGATGCGAATTCAGTTGTAAAGAAATTCTTTACAACTGCCTCGGACGGCAAGGAATACGATGTAATTTTCTACTCCCTCGACATGATTCTGGCCATCGGGTTCCGGGTCAGGAGCAAGCGGGGCACCCAGTTCAGGGTATGGGCCAACCAGCACCTGAAGGAGTTCATGGTAAAGGGCTTTGTCATGGACGATGAGCGGTTGAAAAACCCGGATGGCAGGCCCGATTATTTTGACGAACTGCTCGAACGCATCCGGGACATCCGGGCCTCGGAGAAGCGCTTTTACCAGAAAGTACGTGACTTGTTTGCCCTCAGCAGCGACTACGACCCCACCGATAAGGCCACGCAAATGTTCTTCGCCGAGACCCAGAACAAGCTGCTGTTCGCAGTTGCTGGCAAAACTGCCGCTGAAATCATCCTCTCCCGTGCCGATTCCAGCAAGCCGAACATGGCCCTGACCTCATGGAAGGGTTCCATCGTGCGTAAACAGGACATCTTCATCGCCAAGAACTACCTCACGGCAGACGAGATAGACACCCTCAACCGCTTGGTGGTCATTTTCCTTGAAACTGCGGAACTGCGGGCCAAAAACAGGCAGGACGTCACCATGTCGTTCTGGCGGGAGAATGTGGATAGGATTTTTGCCTTCAACGAGCGGCAAATCCTAAGCGGCACTGGCACTGTCAGCCATGCAAAGAAGGGCACTCCGAGAAGCGGCGTTGTTGGTGATATCAATCTAAAACAAAATTATAGGAAAAACTATCAAAAGGGCGTTTGTGAAGGGTTGCCCTTGACGGCTATCCTACCCATTCCATGCGCCTGTGAGAGTTGACGATGTACCGACGAGCAGGGAGTATCGCCCGACTATGAAAGTATTAGTATTGACAATGATGGAACTTTAAAGTAAAAGGGTCATGAAGATAAATTTTTATTGATAATAGGTTTGGTAAAAGATAAGATTTGAGCGATAGTTTTTTCAGACTATTTTACCTCGAAATTCGTTTAGTGAATTTCACCTTTACCCCTATCTACTTTTTCCTGTATACGAGAAAAATGGATGGATATTTTCAACAATAAAAGATATAAGCCATAATCACTTAGTGTGAATAAGCGGTTTTGTTTCAATGTGTCTCTTGAAATGCTTTTGTTGTCACAGTTGTTTATCCTGTCTAAGAAAACAATTCCTTCGTATGACAAACCTCCTCCTATGGGTAGGTAAAGAATTTGTGTTACTTTTTGTTGTTTTACTTCTAAAAGATGGGATTCTATTGATTCTTCATTCTTTAAACCCTCTTTCAAGAGTTTGGCTTTATACTTACCTAGGTTGAAAATAGGTGCGTAACAAATTTGAGATGGAAAATTTCTTTTGTTTGCTAAGTCAATGTCGCAAGTATTTGACAATATAATTGCGTTTGCAGGATTGATAGTCGTATCAGGTAGGTTCACAACAAGTAAATCACTTAATCCATCTCCCTGAAAAACCACATCATATCCTTTTAAGGCTTCTGTGTATAAGCTCTTAGTGACATTATTAGGAAATTCCCCCAAGTTTTGAAACAAGGTTTTTGTTGACTCCTCAGACAAGTACTTGGGCAGAAAAGTCTTTATATCTTCATTAATATTCATAGCAATTCCCAAAAATTCTTGTTCACCATATCAATAATCTCTGGTTCTAAATCCCGGCTTTCATTCAAAAGTTTTTGGACAAAAGATTGAATAATTTGATATTTATTAGATTGTTCAATTCGGGGGTCATCAAAATTTGAACTGTTCATATTTACAACCAAACCATCATCAGCCTTAAAAACTGAGGTATAATTTTTTTCCGGAATCGGAATTTCTCCATCTAATGTAGAAGTTATTGGAGTTATGGCAAACAAAAGAAGTGCATTTGCAACTAACGCACTTTTGTTTTGGGTGATAATCCTATTAGTTGTCATATTCAGGATTTAATGTTGTTAAAAAATCTGGTTTAAGTAGACTAAAGAACAGCTCTTTTTCGAGTTCGTGTGCAGTTGTAGTTATTGTATTTGCATTTTTAAAAAAGTCAGTTGGATTAATTACGACTGTAGAAATATCAAGTACTGAACCCTTTCTTGACGTGTCACTAGTACCTAAAGTAGCATTGTTTGCTACCTGAAGTACTTTGAGAAAGCCATTTTCTTGAATTTCAGTTCTAAAAATGGTATTTGAACTATTAAAAACACTATCCTTTAATCTAATTTCAAGATTTATGTGCTCAAAAATATCAATTTCGAAAAAATTCAAATAACGTATAACTAAGCTAATTGGGGCATCAAAAACACGGGTTTGTTCAATCTTTTCAAACAAATTGAATACGATTTCAGAAAATCTTTTCCAACCAATATAATCGGGCGGAGAGTGGATTGCAAACACATCATGTCCAATTTGCAATGTAACTTCTTCATTAACCATTTTATACAGTGGTTTAAACTTGAAGTTGGGGTCGTGTTCTCTGATTTCGTCAGGAATTTGCAATACTGGGAGTTTTGTCACTTCAGGGAATTTGTCTTTAAGCGTGTTGTAAAATATCCCAAAGACAGCCTCCTTTGGCAAATCAGTTGAAAACTTCAACTCAACTGTTGCCTCTACAATCGGACACGGTGAAATTCTTGTTGGAAGCTTTGTCATCACTCAAATTTTGTTGCAAATTTATAAAGTACGGCGACAATTTCAATCTTATTGCACAAATGTAAAAGCAAAAGGAGGCTTTGAAACCCCCATCTGCCCTTTCTATCCAGTTGTGACAAGCGAAGGACTGCAAATCTTGCCGTCGTACGGGAAAGAACTTGATTTGTAAAAAGCTGTAAACAAGCTATTTGTGAATCAAGTTCTTAGAAGTATAGCGAAGCGTAAATTGTCACTACTAGACCGCCCTCGTGTCAGGAGCAAGCGTAAACCTCACCCGCCTAAATACCCCCCAATCCTCACCACCTCCGCAAACACCCCCGCCGCTGTCACCGCCGCACCAGCGCCGGGGCCACGTACCACGAGGGGGCGCTCCTTGTAGCGCTCGGTGGTGAACACAATCATATTGTCGGAACCGGAGAGCGAGTAGAACGGGTGCGAGGCATCCACCGCCCGCAGGCCGATGGTGGCTTCACCGCTGGCCTTGTCCAAGCTGGCAATCATGCGGAGGGCTTTGCCTTCGGCGGCGGCATCGGCGGCCATTTTCTCGAAATGGGCATCGGCTTTCTCCAGTTCCTCGAAGAAGGCGTCCACGCTGGGGGCGTCTTGGGCGGCCTGTGGCAGGATGGACTCGATGCGCACGTCCGAGGCTTCGAGCGGCAGGCCCGCCTCACGGGCAAGGATGAGCAGCTTGCGGCGTACGTCCGCACCGCCGAGGTCGTCACGGGGGTCGGGTTCGGTGTAGCCGAGGCGCTTGGCCTCCCGCACGATGGCGCTGAAGCGGTCGCCGGGCTTGAAATTGTTGAAAATGAACGACATCGTGCCGGACAGCACCCCTTCTATTTTCAGGATGCGGTCGCCGCTCGTGATGAGGTCTTCGAGCGTACCGATGACCGGTAGGCCAGCACCCACGTTCGTTTCATACAAAAACGGCACGCCACGGCGGGTGGCCACGGCCTTCAGGCGCTGGTACTGCTCATACGGGCCGCTAGTGGCCTGTTTATTTGGTGTAGAAATGCTGATACTACTGCCCAATATTTCCTCGTAAAACTGCGGCAACTCGGCACTGGCCGTATTGTCCACGAAGATGGAATTGCTGAGGTTCAGCCCCTTCATGCGCTCCACGAACTGGGGGAGGCTGAGTTTTTCGCCTTTTTCCGAAAGCAGTTCCTTCCAGTTGGCGAGGTCAATGCCGTCCTCGTCGAAGAGCATCTGCTTGCTGTTCGTCAGGCCGACGATTTTCAGTTCGAGGCCCCGTTTTTCCTTTAAAAATGCGGCCTGCTCCTTGATTTGCTCGATGAGCGTGGAGCCGATGAGGCCCACGCCGACCATGAACAGGTGCAGCTCTTTTGTGTCGGAGAGGAAGAATGCCTCGTGCAGGGCGTTCATGGCCTTTGCCTCATCGGCGGCTGCGACCACCACCGAGATGTTCAGTTCCGAAGAGCCTTGGGCGATGGCCACCACGTTCACGCCGTTCTTGCCGAGCGCCTGGAACATGCGGCCTGAGATGCCGGGTCGGTAGCGCATGTTTTCACCGATAATCGCTATCACGCTCAGGTTTTCCTCGATTTTCAGCGGCTC
>JALOMF010000217.1 GCA_025455635.1 Saprospiraceae bacterium
TTTTCAACATCGAGATAAGTTCCTGATTGTCAAGGTTTTTTAGAGGTCAACTTTTTTGTCGTAGCTGAAAAAATATTCCTCACCAAGGCTCACCAAGACAATACCAGCTTGCCTCTCGGCGCAGGTTTCTTCGATGAGCGCAGAAGCCAGTTTGGTATTTTCCTCGTCCAAGTGGCTAAAAGGCTCATCCAGCAGCAGCATATCGAAGGGCTGGCAGAGCGCCCGCAGGATGGCAATCCGTTGGCGCTGGCCATAAGACAGCGTGGCCGCCAACTGGTCGAGGTAGGGCGTCATGCCCAGTCGGTTGACCCATTCCCTTATTTTTGCCTCGGTCACGCAGTTGGTTTGGCCGTTTTTTAGCTGGATGTTTTCAAGCCCAGTGAGCTGCGGGAAAAGCCGGAGGTCTTGGAACACCATGGAAAGCTGTGCCTGGCGGCACTTGGCCCAATCGTTGGCCTTAAAGCTCCGCAAATCGTTTCCAAAGATGCTTGCTTGCCCCTCGTAATCCGTTCGCATACCATATATGATGTGCAATAGCGTGGACTTTCCCTTGCCGGAAGCAGCATTTACCAAGTAGTTTTTACCTTTTTCAAAAACACAGGTTGTGGCATAAACACCAGAACCGGCGCTGATGCCACCGGGCATTTCCTTCAAGGGGATGGGCTGTATGTTTTGAAGTGAAATCATGCTGAAATATTGTGGCCGCCTTGATGCTCGGCGTTGTTTGCGTAGGTTTGAATTCAGACCGCTTTTGGAATCGCCCTTCCTTTGCAAGCCGCTTCCAACAACCTCGGCTTAAAACCCAATTCAGCGGCAGCAGAAAGCGTATCCTGCACCGTCGTTTCCAAGGGCATTCCGGCGATGTCCAGTTCTTCCACGTTGTGCGAGGCTAAAAAAGCGGCCATCCCGGTGTCCCGTTTTTTACCAAAATCGAAAAAAGCGCTGTGGGGTAGCAACGATTTATCGGTTCCCATCAGCGCCGTGAAGCGGATTGGCCCCGCATGGAGCCTCGGTATCGGCTCCGCTCCAAAACTTCCCGGTACGCAGTGGATATTGTGGAGCAAAACGGGCTGCCCGTCCACTTGGATAAGCTGCCCCGGCTTGCGCCAAAGGTGGTTCGCTGCGAACATCACGTGGTCGGCAGGCAGTGAAAAATTGGCGGCGACAACCAGCCCGTATTGGGGCATGAGGACATTAATCACTGGCACAAGCTCCTGGCTGTCAGGCACTTCGGCGGGGCCTCCCGGCAGCAGGTCCACCTGCATCCCGATGATGAGCAGCGCCTTCATCAATACCCAATTTTGTTGGTCGGCCTCGCCACTTCTTTGCGGAGCGCCGCCATTCGGATGGCCGTGGCAGCGGCTTCCACGCCCTTGTTGCCGTGCTTGCCACCTGCCCTGTCCAGTGCTTGCTGGTGGTCGTTGGGCGTGAGCACCCCGAAAATGCAGGGTATGCCGCTTGCGATGCTCAGATTTGTCAGGCCAGTGGCTACGGCGTTGTTGATGTACGCATCGTGCTGGGTCTCGCCCTTGATGACGCAGCCCAGGCAGATGATGGCATCGAAGCGTTTTGCGCCAGCCAGTATTTTGGCGCCCACGGGCAGCTCAAAAGAGCCGGGCACTTGAACCGTGCGCAGGTCATCTTCATTTGCGCCGTGCTTCAGCAGGGTTTCCAGGCAGCCTTGGTAGAGGGCATGTGTGATGTCGGCATTCCAATCGGACACCACAATGCCAAAGCTCATGCCTGCTGCTGTGGGCATATTTGCATCATCGTACGTGGAGAGGTTTTTTAATGTGCTTGCCATTTTCTTGGATTGATTTGTTTGATTTGACCAACAAAAAAAGGCAAGATTCAGTTGAAATCTTGCCTTTTCGTTTGCGAAATTATCCCAAAAGCTTAGTTCAAGCTGGAGATGTACTTGTCAGCTTCACGTGCCTCAGTTGACTTGGGGAAATCGTTTTTGATTTTCATCCAAGCCTCTTTGGCAGCGGCAGCGTCACCTTGCTTGTTGCTCAGGAGGGCTACTTTTTTTAGGTAGTAGGGAGTGATGATGTTGTTTTCCTCCTCGTTTGCCGCTTTTTTGTAGAGGCCCAATGCTTTGGCAAGGTCGCCTTTTTCGGCATGGGCATCACCCAAAGTGCCGTATTTCATGCTTGGGAGCAGATTTCCGCAGGGGCTGAAATCTTCGAGGTATGAGATGGCAGCATCAAATTGGCCAAGGTTCAGGCTGCTGACTCCGGCATAGTAAAGTGCCGCATTGCCAGCGTCGGTGCCGCCGTATTTTTTCACGATGTCGCTGAAGCCAGGGTAGCCACCACCGGGGTTGGCGAGCGCAGCCGCAAAAGAATCACGCTGGAACTGGTACTCGGCTTGGGCCATTTGCTCCAATGCCTCTTTTTGGCGGGGGCCAGCATAGGCATATTTGTAGGCCAACCAACCACCGATTAGCAGCAACAAGCCACCACCAATCACCAGGATTTGCTTTTGGTATTTCTCGAAAAAATTCTCTGCTTGCCCGGTTACTTCCGAGATGTCAATCAGAACATCGTCCTCCTGCTTAGTTGTCTTTTTGCGTTGTGCCATTTTACTTTTTCTAATGTTAGTTTGATGAAAAACTTGGTTTTGGCCTTAGTCTTACGGTGAAAACCAGATAAGGTTTTTCAAAAGTGGCGCAAAAATAAAGAAAGTTTGATTCTAAAGGGAAAAAACAATGGTGACAAAAAAAGCCGCTGTCTCACAACAGCGGCTTTTTTTCAGTCCTTCATAAACGGATAATCCGGCTCGGCGTAATTATCGGTGTAAAGCTCCGATGCGTCGGGGAAAGGCGATGCGTCGGCAAATGCTTCTGCCTCGTCAATCTCGGCCTTTACTCGCTCCTTGATGGCCTCCAACTCGGCTTCGGTGGCATACCCGAATTGCAGGATTTTATCTTCCGTGACCTTGAGGGGGTCAATGTCTTGGTAAGCCTTCAATTCTTCACGGGTACGGTAGCTGCCGGGGTCGGATACCGAGTGCCCTTTGTAGCGGTAGGTCTTGATTTCGAGGAAATAAGGCCCAGCACCACTGCGGATATGTGCCGCCGCCCGCTCCACTGCCTCGTGTACCGACTCAGGCGTCATGCCGTCCACCTGCTCGCTGGGCATCTCGTAGCCGAGGCCGAGCTTGTAGATGTCCTGCACGTTGCTGGTGCGCTCCACGGAGGTGCCCATGGCGTAGTGGTTGTTTTCACAAACGAAAAGTACAGGCAGCTTCCAGGTCATGGCCATGTTGAAGGCTTCGTGCAGGGCGCCTTGTCGGGCCGCACCGTCACCGAACATGGTCACGCAGAGGTTGTCGGTGCCACGGTATTTTTCCGCAAAGGCTATGCCCGCTCCGATGGGAATCTGAGCGCCCACGATGCCGTTGCCGCCGAAGTACTTGAACTCCTTGGACATGAAGTGCATTGAGCCGCCCTTGCCCTTGTTTACGCCCGTGAACTTGCCGTAAAGCTCCGCCATCGCAGCCTTCGTGGTCACTCCCCTGCCAATGGCCGTGCCGTGCTGGCGGTATCCCGTGGTGATGCAATCAGTGGGCCGCAGCACGCTTTCCATGCCAGCTGTAATGGCTTCTTGACCGATGTACACGTGCAGGAAGCCCCTGATTTTTTGTTGGCTGTAGGCCATCAGGCAACGCTCCTCGAACCTGCGGATGCGGAGCATGAGCGTGTACCAGTTCAGGTACTGCTCTTTATCGTAAATCGCTTTTTTTGCAGGAGCTTTTTTTACAGCGGTTTTTTTCGCTGGTTTTACTGTTTCCAAAACCATTTCTTTATTGAAATAATAAGGTAAAAAAATGTGGTAGCAAGAAAACCTCAACGCCAAGGATGAACATCTGCAAGTACCAACGCCCTGATTCCCAAGCAGTTGCCCTCAATTTTCATTGCCATTTGCCTTCGGCAAAATGATGTCTTTGAAACACCCCAAGCCGAACGCAGTTGCAAAAAACCGCTTTTTTCACCAAAAAAAGAAATCAAAATGGGGCAGCATCGCAAACTTAGGGTTTATCCCCCCTACCCGACCTGTCAATGAAATTGGAACCTGCCTGCTGGGTACTGAACAGGAGCACGTCCTGCACATTGACATGGGGCGGTCGTGTGGCCATAAAATAAATGACTTCCGCCACATCGCTGGCCCGCAGCGGCTGGAAGTTTTCGTACACCTTGGCGGCCCGCTCCGTGTCGCCATCAAAGCGGACACTGGCGAACTCCGTCTCCTCCACATGGCCCGGCGCCACTTGGCTCACTCGGATGTTGTGGGCGTACAGGTCAAGCCGCATGGACTTGGTGAGGGCGTCCACGGCAAATTTGGTGGCACAGTAAACATTGCCGCCGGGGTACACCTCCTTGCCTGCGCTCGACGCCACATTAATGATATGCCCACTGCGGCGCTTGACCATCAAGGGGGCTACGGCACGGGTTAGGTAGAGCAGGCCCTTGATATTGGTGTCAATCATGGTTTCCCAATGCTCGATATCGCCTTCGTGAATGGGCGACAAGCCCCTCGACAGCCCGGCATTGTTGATGAGGATGTCCACGTCACGCCATGCTTCCGGTAGCAGTTCGATGGCCGCTTCCACTGCTTCGAGGTTGCGAACATCGAAGGGCAAGGTGAGCAAGGCTGCGTTGTATTTTTCCTTGAAATAAGCGGAAAGCTGCTCCAACCGGTCGGAACGACGGCCCGTAGCGATGACCTTGGAGCCGTTCCTTGCAAAAATCTCAGCCGTGGCCCTGCCAATGCCAGAAGTGGCCCCGGTGATGAGCACGGTTTTCACTTCCACTGTTGACTTGTCGTTGGAGAGCGGCAGCACGAAATCGTCGCCCACCATCTCGTCTTCCTGGTCCAAGATTTCTTCCAGCGTGGCCGTGAAATTCTTATTCGACGGGTCGGCAATCATTTTCGCATCCGCAATGGGTGCCACTGATTCTTCAGCTTCTTCAAATCCGCCTTCCAGCAAATCCTCCAAGGTTGGTTCCACCGTCAGCGGCTGCTCGGCTGGCATGGCCTCGATTTCATCCTGAACGGCTAGCTCCAGTTCCTCCAATTCGGTGGGTGCGTCCAGTTCCTCCGCTGCCTCCTCCAACGCCACAAAATTGTCAACGGCAGCCTCGATGTCGGTAGCTGGTCCGTCCAACTCCTCGGCCACTTCATCCAGCGCCGCAAAATTGTCAACGGCTTCCTCGATGCCTGGAACAGGCGCTTCCGTTTCTACCAACTCCATGGTTTCGCCAACGGCGTCAAGCTGTTCGGCTGGAGCAGCTTCGATAGATGGACCTTGCTCATTTTCAACAAGTTCCGTCGTGGTCGTTGCTGTTTTCACCTCATTTTGCGAAGCTAAAAAAGCAGCATCGTTCTCTGGTGAAACCAGCTCCGGGTTCAGTGCCACAGCCCGTTGGTAATGCTCTGATGCGGCCTTGTTGTCGCCGTTTTGGTGGTGGAGCAGGGCCAGGTCGTAGTTGGCGTAGGCGTGTTTCGGATTGAAGCGCAGGGCGAGGTTGAAGTGCTTGATGGCGTTTGGCACATCACCGACGTGCTCGTTGTAAAGTGTGGCCAGGATGTACTGCGCATCTGCATTGCGTTGGTTGAATTCCACTGATTTTTTGAAAAACTCCATCGCAAGGTTCTCCTGCCCCTCGAAATGCTGCAAAGTCAGCACGCCCAAGCGGTAGTACACCTCTGGGAAATCGGGTTGGAGCGCCGCCACGGTCTCGAAATTATGCTTGGCATCCTCGAAATCGCCTTGGCTCTCCGATAGTTCGCCCAGCAAAAACAGGGCGTCGGTATGCTCCATGTCGTTGGCCAAAATCACTTCCAACTGGCTTTTCGCATTTGAAAAATCACCGCCGTAGCGGGCCAGGGCGTATGCGTAGTAGTAGCGCATGGTGTTGTCGCTGGCATTGAGTTGCACGGTTTGGCGGAGGAAGTTCAGCCCCTCCTGCTGCTGCCCGTCATCGAAGAGCAGCACGGCATGTTCGAGCACCTCCTCTGGCGTGGCATGGCCTTGGCCATCGGCCCGGAGCACGAGGCCCTCGTCTTCGTCAGATATTAGTTCGAGGGAGACCTCGTCGTCAATTTCGTCCAGTTCAGGTTCCGGGTTGGCGGCAGGGGCATCTTCTTCTTCGTCAAAAAGTGATTCCAAATCAAAATCTTCGGGGCGGTCGGGGTCTTCGCCAAGGAACTTAAAGTCCTCGGCCTCTTCGTCCTCACCCAGCACTTCGTTCAGGATGGCGGAAAGTTCCACGCCTTCCTCCTCGTCCTCTTTTTTGGGCGAAGCTATTTTCACATGGGCACGCTCGTCGAGCTGCTTGAGCTGGTCGAGGCCGGGGATGTCGTTCAGGTCAACCGGAGGCTGCTCGTCCTCCACTACTGGGGTTTTCGGCTTGCCGATGTCCGTGTTTTCGGCCATGAGTTCCTCGCCCGAATCTTCGATGATTTCGGCCAGCGTTTTTTCCCTTGACAGTTGCGCTTCCGTGTTGTTTTGGGGTAAAACAGGCGCCTGCTCCCCGGTGCCGGCTGGTGCAACGGCCTCTGGGTTTTCGTCGGTGAACTGCCGGAAAGCGGCGTAGTTGCCCGCCTTGAAATCGCCCAACTGCAACCAACGGAGGTTGCGCAAGTAGCGCAGGAACTCGCCCACCTCGCTCGATACCTGCTTGGTCACCTCGATTTGGGCCTCCAGCTTCTCGTCCTCGTCGTTGCTACGTTGTGCTTTGCGGAGCACCAAATAATTGTCCTGCCAGAAGTTCATGTAATTGATGATGTTGCTCACCCGCTCGAAGGAAGTCGGCACCGACTCCCAGGTGGCCCCATCAGGTGAAGGGTAGCGCCCCTCTGCCACGATGGGCACAAGTTGGCCATTGTCGGCCCAATGCTGGAGCGCCTCCAAGGCCCCGTACATGCACTGCTCCGATTTCAGGAAATTGTCGGTGACCAAGAGCAGCACGGCGCCGCTCGGCGAAGTGACGGACTGGCGC
>JALOMF010000218.1 GCA_025455635.1 Saprospiraceae bacterium
CTTTTTACAAGATGAGCTACGATTTTAAGTACTTTTTGCCAGAAACTTACGTCTGGGAGATTGACAATTACATGGGTGGCAAGCCGCTGCGGGTTGGGTTTTACAGCGCCTGTGTCAACGACAACCAGCAGCCGTGGGTCTATTACGAAGACCCCTACGCCGAGGCCACCAAAGCCTACCTCGAACTGGTGCAGTCCTGCGATGTGATAATCGGCCTCACGCACTTGGAGATAGCGCAGGATATGAAAATGGCGGCGATTTTGCCCAAAACGACCCTCATCATGGGCGGCCACGAGCACGAAAACAGCCTCGACACCATCGGCAACGTGGTCATTGCCAAGGCCGATGCGAATGCCAAAACCGTGTGGGTCCACCGCTTCACCTACTACCCCGACTCTAAGACGACAGCCATGCAATCGGAGCTGGTACCCGTCAACGACCAAATCGAGGAGGAGCCTTATGTTGACTCGCTCGTGCAGGTTTGGCAGGGCATCATGACCCAGCAAATCAAGCAGGTGGTGGACGACCCCGACGAGGTGATTTTCAAGGCAAAAACCCCGCTCGACGGCCTCGAAAAATCGGTGCGGAACCAACAGACGAACCTCGGCGGCCTCATCGCTGCGGGCATGGCAGCTGCTGCCAAAAAGCCCGTGGATGCTGCGTTTTTCAATGGTGGCAGCATTCGGCTCGACGACCAATTGAGCGGCGACATCACGGCGGTGGACGTGTTTCGGGCATTGCCGTTCGGCGGCGGTGTTTACGAAGTGGAAATAAAAGGAAGCATCCTGAAAAAAGCCCTTGACGCTGGCATGGAAAACAAGGGCAAGGGCGGCTACCTGCAATGGCACGGCATCGAATATGTGGAGGCGACGAGGGGCTGGAAGGTAGCCGGAAAGCCCATTTCCGAAGGAAAAAACTACCGCATCGCCACGAATGAATACGTGTTTCAGGGCAAAGAGGCCCGTCTCGAATTTTTGAACGAAAAAAACTACCTCAGTTGGGAAACGGCCAAGCCCGGCGACACCAAAGATTTGCGGAGCGACGTGCGGAAGGCGGTGGTGGCGCAGATGCGGAAAATGGGGAAATGAGGGAATTGAGGGAAATTTGGAAATTGAGGGAAATTTGGAAATTGAGGGAAATTTGGAAATTGAGGGAAATTTGGAAATTTGGAAATTTGGAAATTGAGGGAAATTAGGGGAATGTTTTCAAGAAACAAAAAAATGAGTCCGATGAAAACCTGTTGCAGTTTCGTTTTTGCCATGATTTTTTGTTCTGCCTACGGCCAAAACGCTTGGTTGGACGCCACCAAGCTGAACGAATATTTTGAGTTCGACCCCGTTCGGTACCGGGTGGAGGTGGACAATTCGACCGATGTGGACGAGGAGAAAATCATGGCGCTGGTGGCTACGTATTGCCCCACGGCAGTGGAGGTGACGGCCAACGGCCAACGGGTGAACCTCGACCGCTGCTTTCAGGGAAATCCCTTTATTTCCTTGCACAACTACGCCCAATCGAGGTTCAGGAACCTGCTGCCGGCCAATTTTAATCCCTCGACCGTGGGCGCTGGGCAGGCGGAATCGAACAGCGGCCAAGGCGGGCGTTCCAGCAGCAACCTCATCACCAACCTGGCCGATGGGCTGGCCATTTTCCTCGTCAAGCGCACCAAGGAGGAACTGAACGCCGCTTTTTTTGAGGGGCTTCGCAAAAAAATGGAACAGGAACCTACCTACCAGCTGCTTTTTCCGGCGACTTACGACCTGATTTACGTCATCGGTGCCGAGATTTACAATTACAACGCCTACCTCGAAACCCTCCGGGATGGTTTTCTGAAAGACCTGAAAGTGCTGCCCTCGAACGTCCGGCAGCTATCGCTCGACCACCAGTTCGTGAAAAAAGCCGAGTACCAAATCGTGCTGGAAGACTTGCTGACCACGACGCAAATGCTGTTTGATGCGGAAAAACCCTTGAACATCCTGTCGTTTCTGGCCGATGCGGCCTCTCTCCAGGACAGCCTGCGCTGGAAGGAAATCGCCGACGGCAAGACCCGCCATGCCCTGCAAGACGTGGCCATGAGCCTGCGCACGCTCCAGCTTTTCACGCAATCCTTGACGCTGCCCGACAACTCGGCTACCAATTGGGTCAGCCCCGATGAAGTCAGCCGACGGATGCGGGACATCTCGCATGTTTACCTGTATTTGGGGCTGCTCTGGCAACAGGGCGAGGGCCTAAAATTCAGCAATGGCAGGGATTTCAGGCAGGCGCTCGGCCAGTTGGAGCGCATGAACCAGACGCCTGTTTCGCTTCGCAATTTCTTGGTTTCGCTGGCGCAAACAGGCAAGCAATTGGAGGCGGCAGCGAAGGAACTTTTGGCGGGCACAACGCATAGTTTTAGCCTCAACGAGGAGTATTTTCGCTTCGCAAACTTGGTGTTCGAGCTGATAGGGCAGGCCCGCAGTTTGCGCCAGCAAATCGTGCTGCCCGATTGGAAAATTGAGCCGGACGGCAAGCCGACCAGCCAGCCTAAGTCGGACGCCCAAACCCTGCAAACCGATACTTTGGAGCGCAAAATCACCACGGTGCTGCAGCAGCTTTTCGACCTGGAGTTCAATGTGCGGCAGGAGCGCTTCACCCTGGCCGTGGCCAACCTCACCCGCCTCCTCTCCGAGCTGCTGAATGCGGAGGATTTCGATGGTAAGTTCAAAAAAGAGTTTTTGCGGCACGCCAATTTCATGGCCACGGTGGCCGAGGCGCAAGACTCCCGAGAAGTGGCGGCAGCCATCGAGTTGTTCGCTTTGCCGCCGGGCAGCAGCCGCATGAAAAAGCAGTCGGAATGGAGCGTTTCACTCAATTCTTATGGTGGAATAGCCTTCGGCAAAGAGAATGATTTCAATGATGAAGTGGCCGAAATGGTGGATAAAAAAGGGGTGCTGTCCCCATCGGCGCCACTAGGCATTTGCCTGAACAAAGGGCTAGGAAATGCGGGCAGTCTCAGCCTTTATTCGCAGTTGATTGATGTGGGGGCTTTGTTCGCTTATCGGTTCAGCGACCAGACATCACAAGTGCCAGAGCTGAAATTCCAGAACATCGTGGCCCCCGGCGGCTACCTGATTTATGGATTTGGGAACAATTTGCCCATCTCTATCGGCGTGGGGGCGCAGCTTGGGCCTAACCTCCGCAAAGTGGACCCGTCACTCATGCTAGATGTGGAAACGACCAATGCTTGGCGACTCGGTGCGGTGCTATCGGTTGACATACCGATAACGCATTTTTACACCCGCTAACGAGCATTTCGTGTTTGCGCTTGATTTTTTTTTTGAAAATAACTTGTTTGCGCTTATTTTTGGAGCGATTTTATATGTGGTAAAAAACTACTTCGTACACAGCTTTTAGAACAGGGATTGGGTTTCACATGCTTTTACATTTGATAGCCGTGCTAGTAGTTGGTGCTTAACCAATGCTGGGCATTGAATTTTATACTTAAACCATATTAGGATGATACGCTTTTTTTCCCTACTGCTTTTAATCAATTTCCTAGCTGTACCTGCATTTTCGCAAAAAAAAGAACTGAAGGTCAAGTTTGGAAAACTCTCCGACAAGGAAATCAACATGCAATCTTATGAGGCCGACCCTTCGGCAATGGCGGTGGTGCTGTTCGACATCGGAGAGTTGCGGCACAGGTATGACGACGCCAATGGGTTCACCATGTACTTCGAAGTGCATACCCGCATCAAGATTTTCAAAAAGGAGATGCTAGACATGGCAGATGTGGAGATTTTCCATGACCGGGATGAGAAAGTAACAGATTTGAAAGCAGCAGCCTACAATTTTGAAAACGGTAAAATAGTCGAGTCAAAACTGGAGAAAGACAATGTTTTTCTGGAAGAACTGACCAAGGACGATAGGCTAACCAAATTCAGCATTCCCGGTGCCAGGGAGGGGAGCATTATCGAGTACACCTACACGGTAACCAATACATTTATGCCAAACGGCTGGGTATTCCAGCAAGTGGAAGTGCCAACGGTTTGGAGCGAGTTTAAGTCTTCGGTGCCATCTTATGTCCAGTTTAAAAAGTTTTCGCAAGGGTGGGAGCCCTTCACTTTGGCCGAAGAAAGCACAGATACAGAGTCGTTGCAGGGGAATATTTCCTATGAAGTGTCCAAGCTGCATTTTATCCAAGAAAATGTGCCGGGTCTCAAGTCGGAGCCTTACGTGAATTCCTTGAAAGATTACCGTTCCAGCATACTGTTTGATGTTCAGGCAGTGTATGAAATTGATTTTGTGCCCTCTGGCAACGGCGGTGGCCGATTGGTAAATACCATCCCAAAGCAATACAATAAATCATGGTCAAAAATCGGTAAAAACCTTTTGGAAGACCTTTATCAGCCACATTTAAAAGTGCAGCGTTTCACGGAAGATGCGGCCAAGCGCTACGCAGCGGGCAAGGCTACTGCGCTTGAAAAAGCGACTGCCATTTATGAGCATATCGGGAAGGAATACCAATTGGAGGATTATGAATGGTTGAGGCCGTCTGTGAATATTGAGAAATTGACCAAAGAGCGGAAAGGCAGCCCAACCGACCTTAACCTGCTGTTCATCAATATGATGCGAATAGCAGGAGCCAAGGTTTATCCCATGCTTATTAGTACAACAAGCCACGGTAGGGTGCTTGAATTCAATATTTCGACGGATGAATTTAACCGGGTCATAGCCGCCGTGGAGGCAGAAGACAGCACGATAATACTGGTGGACGTAGCTGGATTTCCGAACCCGATTGGGCTTTTGCCGCAGAACGACCTCAACAACTCCGGGCTACTTCTGCTTTCAGAAGAAGAAGTGATTTGGTTCGATATAAAGAATAAAATGGGCAATAAATCGGCACTTATCGGCAATTTCGCAATTGCGGATGGAGGTGAAGTATCAGGCAATGTGGTTTATCAAACGAGCGGATATAAGGCAGCCTCAAACCGGAAAAAAGCAGTAAGCTTGGGCGCTGAGAAGATGCTGGCCGAACAGTTCAAGGATTGGGTAACTGATGGGGCCATTACCGACGTGAAGCTGGAAAAGGTGGAAAACTGGCAAGAAGCCAACCTCAAAACGGAATTTAACCTTGCCACAAATACCCTGGCCAATGCAGCAGGTGACAAAATATACCTGTCGCCTATGGTTGGGCTTGGTCAGCACGAAAACCCGTTCAAAAACCCTGACCGCAAATTTGATGTGAACCTTGGGGCAATTAAAGAGGAATCCTTTAATTTAACTTTCAAATTGCCGGCTGGCTATAAAGTAGAGGAAATGCCCAAGAACGCCAAAATGTCGTTTGGGGAGCAGGCACTTTTGTTCGATTACATGATTGAAGCCAATGCAGAACAGTTAAAAGTTAATGTCAGGATGCGGCAAAAAACGGATAATATTCCTGCAACGGAATACGCCGACCTGCAGCAGTTTTACAGTGCAATGGCCACCAAACTGGAAGAACAAATCGTGCTCACAAAATTCTAAATTCTTCGAAAAATGCGTTTTATCTTGTTTTTTTCGATGCTTGTGTTGAGCTATTCACTTGTTGCTCAAGTCAAATACCCGGCCAGCGAAATTCCGGATAGCTTGCTGAAAAATGCAAGTGCCGTATATCGAGAATATCACTCCACATTTGAGGTGCTGGATAAAGGCCATGCTGTTCAGAAGGAGCATGTAGTGGTGACTTTGTTAAACGAAAAAGCAGAACATCTTGGCACGCCTTTTTTTCAGTATTTTGAATTAGTAGAAATAGAAGACTTGGAAGCCAGTGTGTATGATGGCGATGGTCATTTAGTTCGAAATTTGAAAAAAAAGGACATCAAGGACATAAAACCTTTTGAGGAAGGGGTAAATGACGTAAGGTATAAAGTCCTGGATTTGCCTAGCCGCTCTTATCCTTACACAATAGCTTATAAGGTGACTACCAAGCTCAATGCTTTGATGTTTTATCCGTCATTTTCTCCGCAACCGAGTTCAGATATTGCAGTACAACATGCAGGTTTTCAAATCAAAATGCCCAGCAATCTGAAAGTTCGGATAATGGAATTGAACTTGCCGGAAGGGTCAAAAAAAGCTGAGTTAAGTTGGGAGTTTAATAATATTCCAGCGTTTAGGCCAGAGCCGTTTGCACCACAATCTGAAATAAAACTACCAATAGTTATCACTTCTCCTACCCATTTTAGCATGGGAGGAGTTGATGGCGATATGACCAGCTGGGAATCTTATGGCGTTTTCATGCAGCAGCTTTTGAAGTCCCAATCAGCTATTCCTGCCGAATTGGAAAATAAATTGAAAAACCTGGTTGCAGACTGTCAAACTGATATTTGTAAAGTCGAAAAAATATACAGCTACTTACAAGCCAATACCCGGTATTTTTATGTCGGGTATGGAATTGGATGGTGGCAGCCTGCTCCAGCTTCCAAAGTTGACAAGTACAAATACGGAGACTGTAAGGGCTTGAGCAATTACATGGTTTCAATGCTGAAAGCTGTTGGGATTGAATCCTATTATTCGATAATTAAAGCTGGGAAAAACGAACAACGTCAATTCCCTGATTTCCCAAACCCACATTTCAACCATGTAATTGTAAACGTGCCCTTGGAAAACGATACGATATGGTTGGAATGTACCAGCCAAACGGAGAGCTTTGGTTTTCTTAGCGACTTCACCGACAATCGCCCAGCTTTTGCAATAACACCTGAAGGAGGAAAACTGCTCAGAACACCGAAATACGATGAAACTGTCAACACCATTCGCAGGCAAACGGACATTGCATTGCAACCTGATGGGAACGCTAATTTGAAATCTGTGGATGTATTCAGTGGTATTGCGCAGAACTTTTTGTCAGTGCTGGAAGGGTATAATGACGATTTAAGGAAGAAGCATTTTTATGAGGTGCTGAAAATCGGCGATTTTGAAATTACGAAGCTCGAATTTACCCGTAGGCGTGAGCGCATTCCTGCGGTAGTTCAAAACATTGAGCTTAAA
>JALOMF010000004.1 GCA_025455635.1 Saprospiraceae bacterium
CCGTTGATGGTTTCGCTGAAAACAACCGGCACCACGCCCGTACAGTTGTCGGTAGCCGAGATGTTCGCCGGGGCAGGTGGCACATTGCCGCAGGCCGCCAGGGTGCTGGTCGGCACGTTCGCCATGACCGGGGCAGCATTGTCCACCACGTTTATTTTTTGCTCCGCAATGGCCGAGTTGCCGCAGGCGTCGGTGGCCGTCCAAGTCCGCACGATTTCGCCGAGGCAGCCGCCCGATGCGTTGTTGTTTTGCGCTTCCGCAAACTGGATGCTCACCGCCGAACCAAAGGCATCGGTGGCGGCGAGGGTCATCGGCGTGGGCAGGTTGCCACAGTCCACCGTCAGGTTTTGCGGCTGGCTGCCGAAAACGGGGGCCGTATCGTCCACGAAGGTGGCAGTCGCTTTCAGGTTCGCAGCGGAGGCATTGCCGCAGGCGTCCAGCACGGCGAAGCTCACCGTCCAGCGCTGCTCGCAGCCCAGGTTTTCCACCTCGATATTTTCCACCCGGAAGCTGAGGCCAGCCTGTGCCGTACAGTTGTCGGCAGCGATGCCAGCGAGGCTTGGCATGGCCTGGTTGCCAATGCTCCACGTTTCACCAGCGGCTATCGTTTGGCCTTCGGCAATATTGGCACCTGCGTTTGGCAGGGCATTTTGCGAAGCGTAAAAAATGGCGCTCGGCTCGTCCGCAGTGGCGAAGCTTGGCCCCTCCACGTCCTCCACGGTGAGGGTCTGCGTACGGGTGGCAGCGTTGCCGCACTCGTCGGTGGCCGTCCACGTCCGCACGATTTGGTAGCCGCAGCTCATTTGCAAGGTATCCGCCGTGAATTGCAGGGCAAGGTTGCCCGTGCAGTTGTCCGAGGCGCTGAGTTGCGGCAGCGGCACCAAGCCCAGTTGGCAAGTAGCGCTCACATCGGCCACCGCACCACTGATGACCGGGGCCTGCGTGTCGGTCACGGTGATTTTTTGCTCCGCAATGCTGGTGTTCCCGAAATCATCGAAGGCCACCCAGCGGCGGGTGAGCAGGTAGCAGCACTGGCCGCCCGTGCGTTCTTCGCTGTATTCCACGGTCGGGTTGTCGTCCCGGTTGTCGGTCACGGTCACGTCGTCCACCCCACCAGGCAGGCTGCCGATTGGCCCTTCGATGGTCATGTCGGCAGGCACGTTGGCGATGAGGGGCGCTTGGTTGTCGTCCACTATCAAGATGGTCTGCACGGCAATGCCCGTGTTGCCACAATTGTCGGTGGCCGACCAAGTGCGGGTCGTGAGCTGGTTGTCGGCTGGGCCGGTCGTCGTTTGGTTGTAGCTGATGGGGGTCGAGTTGTCGCAGTTGTCCACCGTGAAAACCGAGGCCAGTGGCGGCAGCGGGCTACCCAATGGCAGCTCCACATTGGCGGGCACGCCGAAGAATTCGGGCGGCGTGTTGTCAATCACATACACCGTGAAAAACAGGCTGTCGGCATTGCCGCAACAATCGGTAGCCACCCAGCCGCATTGCATCACGGCATAGTAGCCAGCCGTTGCGCAATCAGCGCCCGTGGCCGACTCGTGGAAGACCACCGCAGCAGCCCCGCAGCAATCGGAAGTGGCCACGGCGCTCGTGTTCGTCAAGCTCGGCAATGCGTCACATTCCAGGTAAAGCACGTCGCCGTCCTGAACGCCCAACAGTGCAGGCTCCACGATGGTAATGGCAGGCGCATCGGTGTTTTGCACATTGAAGGTACGGCTGGCAATGCGGGTATTGCCACAGTCGTCGGTGGCCGTCCAAGTGCGCACCACCTGCGTTGCGCAGCCCAACACGCTCGACTGCACATTGTCAGAAATGGTGACGGTCACGTTGTTGTCGCAGTTGTCGGTGGCGGTCACGTTGTCGCCGGGCAGGTTGTCGCAGTCCACCGTCCCATTGTTCGGCAAGCCCACGAAGTTCGGCGCCTCGGTGTCTCGCACCTGGATGTCTTGCGAAGCGGACACCGAATTGCCACAGTCGTCGGTGGCCGTCCAAGTGCGGGTCAGGATGTAGCAGGAGGCCGTCGGGTCGCCGAGGTAGGCGGTAGTCATCGTCACCTGCACGTTGGCGTCGCAGTTGTCGGTGGCCGTGATGGTCGGCACAGCGGGCAGTGGCGTTCCGCAATTGATGCTCACGTTGGCCGGAATGGCCGTTGCAAAGCTCGGCGGCACGTTGTCGTTGACCGTGATGGTTTGCACCCAGACAGTAGCGTTGTTGCAGTCGTCGGCCACGGCCCATGTGCGGCGGATTTGGAAGCTGCACCCCGCCGGATTACCGATGGTGGAGGTGAAAAACAGCACGGGGGCGTTCGTGTCGCAGTTGTCGGTAGCGGTGATGGTAGGCACGGGCGGCACCTCGCTCAGACAGGTGTAGCTGGCATTGGCAGGCGTGGCCGAAAGCACGGGCGCTTGCGTGTCCCGCAGGGTGATGGTTTGCGTAGCAATGGCCGTGTTGCCACAATCATCGGTGGCCGTCCACCGGCGGGTAATCACCCGGCAGGCAGTGGTCAGGTTGGTGTTTTCGGTGAAAACAACCGGGATGTTTCCATCGCACAAATCGGAGGCCGTGACCGCAGGGGGCGCAGGCACGGGCGAGGCACAGTCCAAGGTCAAATCAGCTGGCACGCCGGACAGCAGTGGCGCTGTATTGTCGGTCACGGTGACGACCTGCGTGGCGGTGGCCACATTGCCGCAGTCGTCGGTGGCCCGCCAAGTACGGCTTATCGAGAAGCAGCCCGTCGTGTGGTTGCCGTTGATGGTTTCGGAGAAAACAACTGGAACACTGCTGTCGCAATTATCGGTGGCTGTGACAGCGGCAGCACTGGGCACCACGGTCGAGCAGTCGTAGCTTTGGTCGGCAGGTACACCGTTCAGCACGGGCGGCGTGGTGTCAGAGAAAACGAGGGTCTGCGAACGTTGCACGTTGTTGCCGCAGTTGTCGGTGGCCCGCCAAGTGCGCACGATGGAGTAGCAGCCCGTGCTGGGGTCGCCCGTCGTGCTTTGCGAAGGCACGACTGGCACGTCGTTGTCGCAGGCGTCGGTCGCAGTGACCACGGGTGCAGGCGGCACCGGCACCGAGCAGTCGAGCATGGCATTCGCTGGTACGCCAATCAAGGTCGGCGAGGTGTCGTCGTCCACGGTGATGGTTTGCGAAGCGGAAGCCATGTTGCCGCAGGCGTCCTCCACCGTCCACGTGCGGACGATGGTCGTCACGCAGCCGCTGCCATCGGCTACCGAAACGTCGGCAACGGTCACGGTGAGGCCCGTTGTGCAGTTGTCGGTGGCAGTGAGGGTCGCAGCCGGAGGCACGGCATTGCAGTTCACGGTGATGTCGGGGGGTGCTGGCGAAAGCACGGGCGGCAGGTTGTCGGTGATGATGACGGTGAAATAGAGGCTGTCCACGTTGCCACAGGCATCGGTAGAGGTCCAGCCACAGTAGCGGCTTTGGAAGAAGCCGTCGGTGGGGCAGCTGCCGTTGGTGATGTTTTCGGTGAAATTGACCGTTGGCACACTGCAATTATCGAAGGAACCAAAGCCCAGCGAATCGAGCGAGGGGATTTGCGAGCAGTCGGCGTACAAGGTGTCGCCGTGCAGGATGGCCCCGAAGAAGGGGTGGCTGGCGTTCATGGTCGGTGCCTCGTTGTCGTCCACGGTGACGGTCTGCGTGAAGCTGGCCGTGTTGCCGATGGCGTTCCTAGCCGTCCAAGTTGTACGACGGATAAAACCGCAGGTAATCGGCGTGATGACCGTATTGCTGGTGATGATGAGGTTGGGGTCGCAAACATCACCGAACACGGGCAGTTCAAATGGCAGCGGGGCGCAGGCCACGGTGCTGTCGGTGAAAGGGGAATTGACGAGGAACGGCGTCGAACTGCCCACGGTCACGGCGATGGTGTCGGAGTCGGTGCAGCCGAAGCCGTCGTTGAAATTGATGATGTAGCTCGTGTTTGCCGAAGGCGAAGCAATTGGGTTGACGATGTTCGCATTGGTCAGGCCAGCAACGGGCGTCCAAGTGAAATTGCCCGTGCCATGCGACAGGCCAGCGTCGAGGTGCGAGGTATCGGCGGCGAAGCAGTGCGCACGGTCGGGGCCTGCATTCACCGTGGGGCATTCGTAGAGGGTGATGGCCAAGGTTGTGTCACATTCGCCCCAAGCCAAGGTCGTGCAATTGGAGAGGCCGCTTGGGTCAATGTTCCCGGTGGAAACAAAGCGGAAGCCCGCCACGGGAGCGAAACCGACCTGGTAGTTGCCGGGCTGCAAACCATCGAAACGGTAACGGCCAGCGCCGTCGGTGGTCGTGTTGGCGATGGGCGTGGTGGGGTCGGCGCAGTCGTAGAGGTTGACCGTCACGCCGGGCAGCGGCAGGTCGGCGGCATCGAACTGGTCGTTGAAATTGGCATCCTCGCTCACCACCGAGCCGATGTAGGTGCAGGCCAGCGGCAGGTTGTTGAAATAAACCACGGGGTCGCCCGCCTCGATGTCGAAGGAGAGGTAGTAGGGGTTGCTGGCGCAATTGACGCTCGAAAGCTGGCCAGCACTCACGGTGTCCAAGCCCAGCACGTAGGGGTCGGGCATTCCCGTGATGTCAATCGGGCCGGGTTGCGGAGCGCAATCGCCGCTGATGGGGTAACCGTTGGGGTGATTGTAGCTGATGGTGTAAATGCCGGGCGTACCGTTCGTGTAAAACTCGTAGTAGCCGCTGGAGCCGTCGTGGATGATGTTCACCTGCGAGTTCGGGATGCCGTTCGGGCCAGTGACGGAGATGGTGCCCCCTGTGATGATTCGGCCCGTTTTGTCACAATAAACCCAGCCCGTAGGGTCGTGTGGTATTAGCTCAATGGCCGTGGCGCTGAGGTCGTCCTCGTTGGGGTTTCCGTTGTCGGGTGTGGAGTCGAGGTCGAGCACGGCATTGCCAAAGGCGTCTTCCACCCCGATGATTTCGGCCCGGTTCACCATGGTCTGGCCGGAGGCGCCGTACTGTACCAGCAGCCGGATGGGCACGGTAACGGACTGGCCCGCCTGCACTGGCCCGGCGATAAAGTAACTGGCGGAGTCGGCAGCGTGGAGCGTCCATCCGGGGTTGTTTTGCACAAAAACCAGCCCTGCGGGAATATGGTCCACCACGATAATGTCCTGCACGGCGGTGTTGCCTTGGTTGGTAACGGTGATGTCGTAGGAAACCAAGTCGTTGATGTCCACCGTGTCGGTCTGGCCGGGGGACAAGCTCTTGGTCAACGATAGGTCGTAGATGGCTTTGTAAATGCCGAAGTCGAGGCTCGTGTTGGTCTGGCCGGGGCTGAGGGTGAAGGTGGCTGTTTTGCCATCGGCAGTGGCATCGCTGTCAATGAGGTCGTTGCCTTGGTTTTGCGGCGAAGCCAAAAAGCCAGGTGGCAAAGCGGCCATGTCGAGTTGGAGGTAGTAGTTGCCCGGCACGAGGTTTTCAAAACCATAGAAGCCATCGGCATTTGTGGTGTCAGCCAGCACGAGGGCGTCGTCTCCCCCACCCTGCTGTCCGTCGTTGCCGAGGTTGTAAAGTTTCACGATGACACCTGCCACACCGCTTTCTGAAAAGTCCTGCAGGCCGTCGTGGTCGAGGTCGTTCCAGACGAAATTGCCGATGCCGGAAAGCAGCGGTTTCAAGCCAAAATCAAGCGAATTATTGGCATCGCCGGGCAAGAGGGTGACGACCGGACTGAGGCCCTGTGCGTTGAAGTCGCTGTCAGTGGCATCGTTGCCTTGGTTTTGGCTGGTGGGCAGGTAATTTGACGGCAGCGTTTGCAGGTCAAGCTGCAAATAGTAATTGTTGGGGACGATGTTTGTGAAACTGTAAAAACCGTCGGAATTGGTGGTTTCAAAGTCAATTTGGTTGTCATCGCCACCGCCGATTGCGCCGTTTGTGCCGAGGTCAAAAAGCCTGATTTTGACGCCCTGCACACCCGGCTCGCCCAAGTCCTGCTGCCCGTCGAGGTCGTTGTCGTACCAGACGAAATCGCCCAAGCTCGAAAGGTTCAACGGCAGGTAGAGGCCAAAATCAAGGGTATTGTTCACATCGCCGCCAGTGGGTTCTTCGCCGAGGCTGAGTAGCATGACGTCGCTGGTGATTTCAGCGCCGAGCTGTGTGCCGTCGTCCTTGCCGTCCACGTCGAGGTTGGCACCAGCGGCAGGCTCGTAGGCTCCAGCGCCGTCCATGTCAAAAACGCCGTCGCCAGTGGAGGAAACGAAGCCAACCGGTATGCCCGTACCACTCAATTTCACGAAATAGTATCCATCCAGTAAACCCATGAAAAAATACTCGCCCTGCGCATTGGTGGTGGTAGTGGCCACGAACTGGTCGTCGGAGGTGTTGGCAGCGAAATCGGGGCCTGCCTTGTAGAGCTTTACCTCCACGCCTTCGATGCCAGCGTCATTGTTGTTAAAAAGGCCATCGTTGTTTTTATCCTCAAAAACAAGGTTGCCGAGGGTCACGCTGGGAATGCTGACGATGATGGCTGCGCCGTCGTGGTCGTCCTCGTCGGTCAGTGGGTTGCTGGAGCCGGGCAGGCCAGTGCCGTTGCCGGTGATGATGTTGTCGGCAGGGCCGTTCGGCTGCCCACCGGGGTCGTCGAAGAGGAAGGCATTTGGCTTTGAGTCCACGTCAATGGGCAGGTCAAAAGTGTTGGGGTCGTTGTCGTCGGCAGCGGTGATTTCAGCGTAGTTGTTGAGGGTGGTGAGCGGCGAGTTGGCGCTGACCGTCAGCCTGATGTTTCTGGAAACGGAAGCACCTGCGGGCAGTGACGAGATGAACCAGGTCGGCCCAGAGCCGAAATTCACCCAGCCGGGGTTGTTGCCAGCGGTGAAGTTCAAATTGGTGGGCAGGTAGTCAATGACCAAGACATTCGTGGCCCCAATGCCGCCTTGGTTGAACACCGTGATGGTAAAGGTGACGGTGGAGCCGGGTGCGACCGTGCCGGGCTGCCCATTTGCCAAGGTTTTGCGAAGCGCCAAGTCAAAAGCTTGCGGCTGTGTGATGGTGTAACTGGCTGTTTTTGAGCAGTTGTGGGCATCGGTGACGGTGACGGTGTAGGTGCCCGCCGTGAGGGCCGCAAGGTCTTGGGGGTCGTTGTTGTCGCCTGTTCCGTCATTGCTCCAATCGTAGGTGTAGGGCGGTGTGCTGCCCGTTGCCGTGAGGTCAATCCAGCCGTCGTTGGCGCCAATGGCGGAGGCGTTGCCCACGTTTGCCGAAAGGAAAATATCGGATGGCTCAGTGACTTGGTAGGTGGCTTGGCCCGTGCAGCCGCCCGCATCGGTGGCGGTGACGGAATAGCTGCCGGGGGTCAAATTGTGCAAATCTTGGTCATCGTCGTTGTCACCTGTGCCGTCGTTGCTCCAGTCGTAAAGGTACGGCGCTTGCCCGCCAAAAACGGAGAGGTTGATTTTGCCGTCGTTTGAACCAAAACAATTGGAGCTGGCAATGGCGACGTTGAGGTCGAGGCCGCAAGCAGGCGCTTCAATGGTGAAACTGGCGCTGTTGGTGCAGCTATTTGCATCGGTGACAGTGACGGAATAGGTGCCTGCGCCCAACGAATTGGGGTCTTCGGGGTCGCCGCTGCTGGGGCCGTTGTAGCTCCAATCGTAGCTGTAGGGCAATGTACCGCCCACTATGTTCAGGTCAATGGCACCATCGCCAGCATTGGGGGTGCTGAGGTCGGTTACGGCGCCACTGATGTCAATGGCACTTGGCTCGAAGATGTCGAAAGAGGCGAACCCCAGGCAGCCATTGTTGTCGGTGACGGTAACGGAATAGGTGCCAACGGGGAGGTCCTGCAAGTCTTGCAGGTCGTCGTTGTCGCCCGTGCCGTCATTGTCCCAATCAATGGTGAAAGGTGCCTCGCCGACGAGGATGGTCATGTCGAGAATGCCGTCGTTTGCGCCAGCGCAAGAAGCGTCGAATGCGTCAATGACCAGCTCCACATCGCAGGCAGGCGGTGTTTGCGCTTCGCAAATTGGCAGCCGGTGCGTGGCCAGCTTGTGCCATGCTTTTTTTGCAAAATCGGCATTGGAGGCTACAGGAATCGCAAGGGCAAGCGCCAAAACGGCGGAGTAGCGGATGCAGGAGCTGAACAAATTTTGGGCAATTCTGATTTTCATGTCGTTTTAAAAATTTCGTCCCTGAGCGGCAGGCATACGGATACGCCGCTCAGGAGCCATGCAAGCAAGGTTCGAAAGGAATTTTGCAGACCAGAAGCCATCTTAGGCGGGGGGAAATACAGCGGCTTCCAGACAGGATGTTTGGTGCTTGTTTCTTACAGGATGAATCTAGCGTAATGGATAGTGCTTGCTTGAATGCAACTAGGTCGCCGGGGTATCCGGCATGGGACGAGCTGGGGGGAAGGGATTTCGACTTGGAAATCGGGGTAACTACACGGATTGGCCAAAAACCATTCCAAATGGCTTGCTAAAAAAGAAAAGGCGAGCCGCACTCATGCACGGCTCGCCCTTAACAATGTTTTGCGATAAATTTATGGCAAATACGATTTCACGATATAGTTTGCCAAGAACCCTGGGTTGCCGGGGTGGCTCAGGATGGTATTGGTCAACAAGGTGGCCCGCTCGTTGCCGGGGCCTTGGTAGATGACCCTGCCGTCCATGTTCAGGTCATTGCGGTCGTAGCCCAAAACGATGAAATTGGCGAGGTTGTTCTCGTTAATTGGGTCGCCCAGTACCCTGGTGAAAAGGGTGAAAACGTCGTTGCCGGGGCCTTGGTAGATGGCCTTGAGGTCGCCGTTGAGGTCGCCCGCCCAGAGGGTGCGCTTGCCTGTCACTATTTTCCCTGCCTCGTTCCAGCCTTTTACCCCAAAGTCAACGTTCATAAAATCAACCAACGGCGGGTTCAAGGAGGTGAGAAACTCCGGTGCATCCACCATTATGCCGACGTGGTTGCGGTGGCGCAGGGTCACGAAGTAGTTGCCCTCGCCCAGGGTCGGGAACATGAGCACGTCGCTGCCGTTGATGCCCACCACATCGCCGTCACGCTGCACCAGTGCCGACTTGGTGGCCAGCACCAAGGTTGGCAGTTGCTCGTCCCTGATTTCCACGAAGACCCAGTCCACGATGGCATTGTTGCCAGTGACCTCGAACATGCTCGGCAGCACGACCTCTCCCCCACCCTTGCCTTTGTGGGTAAAACCAGAGAGGTTGCTGAACGGCTCGGTGAACGGCAACCTGCCCTGCGAACGCAGGTCGTCCCGCATCAGGCCAGTGCCGCCATTGAAAATAAATGCCCCGTTCAGCACTGCTTTCAGCCGCACGGCCGCAATGGTGCAGGTGTCGAAACGGCTGGTGAGGGTCGTGCGGCCACAGTCGTCCACGGCCACCCAAGTACGGGTGGTCTGGATGCCAGTGCCGAGCGTTTCCTCGGTTTCGGTGTAGCCCAGCGTGGCTTGGTCGTCGCAGTTGTCGTTGGCGAAAATATTGACGTTGGCTTTCAGGTTCGAGCCACGGCCACCGCAGTAGTAGCCAATATCGGGCGGCATACTGCCCTCTACTACGAAGTAGCTCACTTGCTCCACGCCGTGGGTGCCGTTCTGGTAAGGCCACTCTTGCAGGCGCACTTGGAAGCCAGTTGCGTTCACGTTGCGCACCCGCACGGTGGCAGGGTCGCCATCGTTCATGCTCACCCCGCCCATGATGACCACGGGCTTGTTGTAGCGGTTCCTCAAATTGACGTTGACCCAAGAATTGGTCAAGCTCACCACACCGCTCTCACCGACGAAGTCGCCATCTTGGTCAACGATGTCGGCATCCGCCGTGACGGCCAAGTAGGCCATCGCCTCGGCAGGGTGCGTGGTTTCGGCATCTTTCGACGACTCCTCATCCAAGAACACCTCAGCCCCAGTACTCGACACGTTTTGGAACCTTGGGTTCGAGGGGTCTTCTTGGTTGACAGTCTGCGTGGTGGCCACCAAAGCTGGCACGGTCGAGAATGCTAGGTTGAAATTGAAAGGAACAACCGTGCTGCTCACGGCAGGCACCAAGCCTGCCTCCAGCCCAAATTCAACTGTGGAAACTTGGCCAGCTTCCATGGCCATCCATGACAGCTTCTCGGCAGCGTGTTCGCCCGTGGAGGTTTCCTGCTCCTTCAGTTTCACCTCAAATCCTTGGGTCGTCACATTGCGGAGCTGCGGCGTGACTGCGTCACCCTCGTTTTCACTGGTTGCTTGCGCAAAAACGACCGGCACGGTGGCAAATGTGTTGGGGAACGGCACGTATTTCCAGTTGTTGGTGGTAAACTGTGCAATGCCCGAAACGAGTTTTTTGCCGTTGGCCAAGGTGTAAAGCCGCTGGATTTCAGGGCCAGCTAGGTCTTGTACGGTTATCAACTGCGTGCCCACGGTTTCGTTTCCGCAAAGGTCGGTGGCCGTCCATGTGCGGGTGATGAAGTAGGTCTGGCAGCCATTGGCGTTCGTCAGGTCGTAGTTTTCTTCAAAATCCATGTAAATGCCGGGGCAAGCGTCAAAGGCAAATACCTGCGAAGGCATTGGCACGGCATCGTCGCAGCCAATGGTGAGGTCGGCGGGCACATTCAACATGGTAGGGGCGGCCACATCGCCCACGACAATGGTCACTTGCGCTTGGTCGCAGCAGCCCGTCACCGTGTTGCAGACCTGGTAGGTGAACACATCGTTGCCACAATACTGGCCAATCGGCGTGTAGGTGAATTTGCCCGTGCCATCAATCGTCACCGAGCCATGCGCTGGCAAGGAAATGATGCTGAAAGCTGGGTTCTGGATGTTGCCATCGTTGTAAGTCACCCTGTCCGTCAGTCCCAAAGTAGGGCAGGTGGTGAACAAATCATCCACCAGCAAGGGTGCTCCGACCATCGCACAGTCAGGGTCGGCACAGTCAATCAGGCCATCGAAATCGTCGTCAATGCCGTTCACGCAATCCTCTGGGCATGGCACCACGACCACGTGGAAAAGCCGGGTAGCCGTGCAACCTGAAGTTGGCGTGACCGTCACCACATAGTCGGTGGTGGCCAATGGGTAAACGACTTTTGATGTTCCCGTGCCAAGCCCGTGACTCCAAGTATAGGTATAAATGCCGCTGCCACCAACGGCACTCACCGATAGCTGTGCTGCTGCGCCAGTACAGATGCTGAAATAGTCTTCGCCATCCAAGGTTATCGGGCAAGTATTGTCCGCACAGTCCACCAAGCCGTCGCCATCGTCGTCAATTCCGTTCGTGCAGTTCTCTTGGCACAAGGAAGTGGTGATGGTCACTTGGCTGGTGCTGGCGCAACCATTTGCGCCAGCGACCGTCACCGTGTAGGTCTGTGTACTGGTTGGCGTGATGGTCACTGTCGGGCTGGTGCCCAGGCCGTGCGACCAGCTGAAGGTATAAGGCAAAGTGCCACCCGTGGCCGATGCGGTCAATTGTCGGCTGGTGCCGCTGCAAATCGAGGCATTGGCACCCGCACTGGCGGCAGGGCTTGGGTTCACGTTGACGGTCACGGCATCCGTCGAAGTACAGCTGTTTCCAGCAGTGACGGTCACGGTGTAGGTCGTCGTGCTGGCAGGGCTTACCGACTTGGTGGCACCCGTGCCCAATCCATTGCTCCAAGCATAAGTCAACGGCGCAGGAGCACCGCTGGCAATGGCGTTCAAAGAGGCGCTGGTGCCTGCACAGATGGTCACATCGGCACCAGCATTGACATTGGCCGCTGGCCTCACAACGACCGTGTAGCTTGCCGTGGGCGCACAGGTTGCAGGGAATTGCGGAGCGGGTTTCACACAGGCATAGACGTAGTAGGTCAAGTCCGTGCTGCCCGTGTTTGGGAAATTAGCGGAACTGATAGAACCTGCTGCTGCGGTGTTGGGGAACTCCCCTAGCCAAACTTTTGGGTCGGTGCTGAGGTACGGGTTCGCTTGCGGCGTTGCGAAGCGGTAAAACTCGATATAGGTGTAAGGCGGGTTCGGCGCATTGTCCGTTACGTTGAAGTTCAGGGTTTGGCCTTCGCAAATAGTGCGGGTGGTCGGATCGTTCGGGGTGATGGCCGGGCAAAGGCATTCTTGGTCTTGGTTGTCGGTGAGGCCGTCGCCGTCGTCGTCAATGCCGTTGCCGCATATTTCGACGGCCTGCGGACAGTTGATGGGGCCAGTGAGGTCCCAGATATTGCCGCCAAAGCTCAACACGCTGCCGAAGAAAAAGCCCGTGTTGCGGTTGATTTTTTGAATCATGCCACTGGAGAGGCTGCCGGCCCAGGTGTTGCCGTCAATGTCAACGCCGAGCTGCATCTCGGTGGGCAGGTCGTTGCGGATGGTGGTAAAGACATTCGTTGCGACGTTGAACTTCCAGAAAAAGCTGGTCGAAGCTGCGGTCATGCCATAAATCACCACCTGCCCGCCTTCGCTGGTGGCAATCATATCGCCCCAAGAGGTATGGTTTGGGATATTGGCGTTTAAGTTGACGGGGTTGCCTATGAAGGACTTTCCGTCGGCAGAAAGCTGCTGCCGCCAGATTTTGGGATTCACGCCCGGCGCACCGTTTTCGGTGCCGAGGTAGAGGTAGCCATCGTAGTACTCACCTCCGCCACTGCTTAGGGATTCTGGGGTGCCAATCTTGCCCGTCAAATCAACGACAATGCCGTGCTGATTGGTGGCTGGATCCCAGTAATATACCTGTTTCCCAGCGCAGTAGTACACCAGGTTGTTGTCGGCATTTGCGCCCATTGCATTTAGGTTGCCGGACACATAGGGCGAAGAAGTAGCCACACTGACGGTACCGCCCGTTGATAGGTTGATGCGAAGGATTTGTCCGTTGTCCCTGGCTGCGAGCATGATGGTCTGGGAGCAACCACAATCAGGGTCAGCGCTGTCAACAAAGCCATCCCCGTCGTCGTCAATCCCGTTGGTGCAGTTTTCAGGTGCCCAAAAGGCATCAAAACGGGCTACATCAACCGTGGTAGGTGAGGATGAGCGCAATTTCTCTTTCAATAGCAGGTTTGTTGCTTTTTTTATCAAGCTCCATTGCTGCTTCGCAAAGGTTTCCCTGCTCAACAGGTGATTTAGGGGGTTGGATGCCAAGCTTGTTTGACTGAGCAGGACGAAAATCAAGATTAGTTTTGTCCATTTTGTGCTGTTCAGTAGAAGTATTTGTTTTGGTCTCATCTGCACACATTTTTGCAAGTGTTTGTTGTTAAAGAATTGTTCCAGACGAGAGGGATGTCAAAGCATTTACCAGATGACTGCTCACCGATTAAATACTTTTATTATTATGAATCAATTTTTAAACCAGCACCCCATTTTTATTTTTAATAAAAACTTAATAAATATGGAGCAATTTGCGTGAGACCAAAAAATCAAAGAAAAAATTAAATCAAATCTTAAAAGATATACTGCGCATCGCTACGCTTATTAATTGAGGCTTGGAGCGGCTGCACCGCCCCAAGCTTCCCTTAAAACATTGTTCGGATAATTCAATTCATTGCATCATTCATCAATAATGCAGGTTCATTACGGTATAAAATCAAGTGCAATATAATTCGCCAACATATTGCCATTACCACCGTGCGACAAGATGGTAAAAGTGAGCAGCGGCGACCTATCATTATTGGGGCCTTGATATATCACCTTGCCATCCATGTTAAAGTCGGCATGTTCGTAGCCGGGCACGATATAGTTTGCCAAGTTCTCCACGTTGCCTTGGTCTTCCAAGATGCGCACGAAGAGCCTGAATATGTCATTGCTCGGGCCTTGGTAAACCACTTTTCCATCGCCGTTCAAGTCTCCGCCCCAGAGGTAGCGCTTGCCGTTGAAAGTGCGGCCTGCATTTATACCACCTTTTACGGGCATGGTCAAATCTGAGAAATCAATCATCGGAGGGTCAATGATGCTGAGGAACTCAGGGTACTCCGTCATCAAGCCCAAGTGGTTCCTGTGGCGGATAGAAACCAGGTAATCGCCTTCTTGCAGCTTGTTGAAAACAATGATAGAGTCACCTTCCTCCGTTGTGATACTACCGTCACGGCGGAGCACCACGGTCGCATAGCCCTTGATTTCGGCGGCATTGTTTGGGTCTCGAAGCTCCAGCACCAGCCAGTCCACGATGGCACTGTTGCCTGTATCTTCCAGCAGCACGGGGTTCATCACGCCTACACCGGCTGCCAGTGGACCCGTAACAGAACCAGTAACTGTGCCCGCAGCATCTTCATTGACAATATTGTCTGGGCTGCACGACAAGAAATAGTCCGTCAAATTCGAGCAATTCTCCACAGCAGGCAGGTTAATCAGCGGCAAGGTGATTGTACCAGCCACACAGAACTGGTCAACGACTGCCGACCAAAGCCCTGTATTTATGAGGCTTCCATTTTCCAATAGTAGCTTCAAGCCACCGCCCGAAAGTTTGCAACCTAATTCGACGATGAAGTTCCCGTTTGGTAGGCGGAACTTACTATCACTGACATGCACTTTGCCGTTGTTGAAAATGCGGACAACGCCATTTATTGTTGCTGTCAAATTGGAAAGTGAATCAACGCTGTTGTTGAAGCCACAGTTAAAATTATTGCCAACCTCTAAGCAGGTATTATCAAGCTTCCTGGTGCCACTTTCATTGTTGAAGTTGCCTCCTACTTTTACGGTGCAATCTTTCATCTCAACACGGCAGGTTCCTGACCATGAATACAGTTCACCGCTGATATTCAACGTGGATAGGTTGGCGAAAAGCGATGAGTTTTGCAAGCGGATACCACCATTCGATAGCAAAAGGCTTCCATTGGTGACAAACAGCCTAGAATTGTTTTTCAGAAACACGCTGCCATTCGTCAGCTTTACATCATGTTCAATGCTGATGGTTTTGTTGATGACATTATCGTTCAGCGGCATTTGCCCTCCCAGCCAAGTAGCAGGGTTGTTCCAATCCCCATTGGCAATCGTACGGAACTCGGCATTGGCCACGCCCGCTGGCAGTGCCGCAGGTGGCAGGCCGCAGCTACCGATGATATCACCATGTGCCAAGTGCTCTTGAAGCTCAGAGGCTGGTATTTCCATCGCAGTTTGGTCAGCTTGACCAGGGTGGTGGCAGATTTTCACGGTAGGGTGAATGGTGGCCACGTGTGGGTATCCCGGCATTTCGGAATAAGGCTCCACAATTGGCAGCATGTCCTGTGTACGCAGGTTGTCCCGCATCAGGTTGCTGCCACCAGTGCCTGTGATGGCACCGAAAAGCCTAGCCTTAACCTTCACGGCTGCCACGATGCAGGTATCGTTGCGGGTCAGCAACTGGGTATTTCCGCAGTCGTCAATGGCTGTCCAGATATGGCTGTTCACCAAGCCATCTGGCTGGATTTGCGCATCCTGTGAATGGCCAAGCTCCACGAGGTCATCGCAGTTGTCCAGTGCGAAAATGTTCACCTGTGGCACCAGGTCAGCAGAGCCGCCTTCGCAATAGAAATTCTGGTTGCCAGGCACGCTGCCCTCCACCACTATCCAGTTCACGGTTTCGGGGCTGTGGTTGCCGTCCTGGTAGTCCCATTCTTGCAGCCGCAGCTCAAACCTGTTGCCAGTCACGTTGCGCACCCGTGCTGTCACGGGCTGTGCGTCGTTGTTGCTCACGCTACCGATGACGACCACGGGCTTGGTGTAGTTGTTCGCCAAAGTGATGGTCGTCCAGGCATGGGTCAGGCTTATTTTTCCGGCTTCGCCAATATGGTGGCCTTTTTCATCCACCATTGCCGAGCCGTCGGCCAGCGCAAAGTAACCGATGGTCTCGTTCATGTGGTTGGTCTCGGCATCGGCAGAGGTTTCTTCCTGCACAAACAATTGGGCCGATGTCCCGCTCAGTGCCGTCGTGCGGATGGTGCCCGGGTCGGTTTGTGCCGTGGTAATCACCGACGACAAAAAGACTGGAGCCGCCGCATAAGCTTGCTTGAAGTTTATCGTGTCCAGCAGGTGGTTCACATTGGCAAGGGTACCTGCTTCCCATACCATGCCTTGGTCGGATTGTCCGGCTTCCACTGCCACCCACGACACGTTCTCGTTGCCGTGCGAGCCGTCAGCGGCCTCTTCTTCCCGCAGCTTCATCTCGAAGCCTTGTTTTGAAATATTGCGAAGCTGAACCGCCACGGGCTTGATGTCGGCGTTCGTTGTCACGGAGGCCAGCACGACTGGCATGCCTTTGAAGGTGATTGGGAAACGGACATATTTCCAATCGTGCGTTACCCGTTGCGCCACGCCGGCCAGTAGTTTCGAGCCATCGGCAGTCGTGTGCACATTGAAAATCTCTGGCCTCGTCAAGTCAACCACCGTGATTTTCTGTTCATCGGTCACGGTGTTTCCACAAAAATCGGTCGCAGACCAAGTGCGGGTGATGGTGTAAGAGCCGCAAGCGCCCACATAGTTTTGCGAAGAAACTTCCTCGAAATCCATGAAGATGCCGGGGCACTGGTCAAAGCCAGTGACCACTTGCGCAGGGGGCACCACATCGTCGCAGTTGATGGTCAGGTCAGCCGGGATATTGGTCAAAATAGGTGCCTGGGTATCGCCCAGCACGATGGTCACGACCGCTTGGTCGCAGCAGCCCGTGCTCTGGTTGCAAGCCTCGTAGGTGAACTGGTCGGTCACGCAGTCGAAGCCGCTGGGGATGTAGGTGAATTTGCCCGTCCAATCAATCGTGACCGTACCATGTGCGGGGTTCGCCACGATGGCGTAAAGCGGGTTATTCAGGTTAACGTCGTTGTAGGTGGCCCGCTCCGAGAAGGTCATGCCGGGGCAGGTCACATAGTTGTCGTTGGCCAAAATCGGAGCCGTGACGCCTGCACAATCAGGGTCATCACAGTCCACCAGCCCGTCGCCATCGTCGTCAATGCCGTTGGTGCAGTTCTCGCTGCAAGGGAGCACATTGACCGCAACTTGGTCGGTGCTGGTGCAGCCCGATGCCGAGGTCACTGTGACCGTGTAGGTGGTCGAAACGGCAGGCGAAACAGTTTTGGTTGCGCCAGCGCCGAGGCCGTTGCTCCAGTTGTAGGTGTAAGGCGAGCTGCCGCCTGTCACACCGACACTCAGCAGGGCGGTATTGCCGGGGCAAATGGTGATGTTGGCACCTGCATTGGCCGAAGGCCCACAATCGGTGTCGGCGCAGTCGGCGAAGCCGTCGGCATCGTCGTCGAGGCCGTTGTTGCAGATTTCGGTACAGTTCTGCACGGTCACCAGTTTTTGGTCAGTGGCAAAACAGCCGTTGCTACTCGTCACGGTGACGGTATAAGTAGTGGTTGCAGAAGGTGAAATAGTTTGTGTAGCGCCATTGAAGCCATTGCTCCACGCAAAGCTGTAGGGTGCGGGTGCGCCGCTGCCCGTGGCGGTCAAGATGGATTGTTGCCCTTGGCAAATGGTGGCGTCGGCGCCTGCATTGGCCGTTGGGAGGGCATTAATGCCCACACTTACTTGCGCAATGGAGGAACAGGTATTGGCGCCCGTAACCGTCACGGAGTAAATGGTTGTCGCAGATGGCGTAACTGTTTTCGTTGCGCCAGCACCAAGCCCATTGCTCCAATTGTAAGTGAAGGGAGCCGCACCGCCACTAGCTGACGCAGCCAAGTTGACGCTGGTCCCAGCGCAAACCGTCACGTTGAAACCCGCACTGGAAACAGGGGTTGCATTCACGTTCACCACCACTTGGTCGGTTGCGGTGCAGCCTGTGCTGGAAGTAACGGTCACGGTATAGGTCGTTGTCGTGCTTGGGATTGCGGTTACCGTTGCTGTATTGCCAATACCGCCGCTCCATGCAAAAGTGTAGGGTGCCGTACCAGCAGAGCCAACTGCCGTAAGCGAAGTGCTGGAGCCGCTGCAAATGGTCACATCCGCACCGGCGTTGGCTACTGGGCTGGGGTTCACGGTGACGGTACGGCTGGCAGTGGCCGTGCAGCCGCTGGCATTGGTGACGGTGACAATGTAGGTGGTTGTGCTGGCGGGAGCCCCCGTCAGTGCAGCGGATGTGGCCCCCGTGCTCCATAGATAAGAGGTGCCACCTGATGCGGTGATGGTGCCTGTTTGCCCAGCACAGAGTGTGCTGACGCCCGTGATGCTGGCCGTAGGCAATGCGTTCACGGTCACAGTTCTGCTTGCGGTAGCAGTGCAGCCGCTAGCTCCAGTGAGCGTGACGGTGTAGGTCGTCGTGGTAGCTGGCGCAACGACGATGGCAGTGGTGGTAGCACCTGTGCTCCATGAGAAAGCTCCAGCGCCAGTGGCGGTCAAGGTCGTGCTATTACCTGCACAAATGGTGGCTGCACTGGCCGAGATGGTAGGCACAGTGGCAGCACAGTTGCTGTCGGCGCAGTCCACAAGGCCATCGCCGTCGTCGTCGAGGCCGTTGGTGCAGATTTCGGGGCAGGCCGTAGCACTCCCGATACTGGCCCAGTTGGCGCCCCTGGTGTCCACGAATGCGCCATACACCCTGATGATATTGAGCAAGCTGGCCAAAGAGCCAACTCTCAACTGGACTTCATCAAAAGGCTTGGTCGTGGTGATGGCAAGGTTGTACTTGCCTGGCCCCATGCCTATCCAATTGACAAGCAAGGCAAAATCTATCAACTGCACGCCCGTCCTGCACTCTTGCTGGGTGCCATCCAGGTAGGTGCAAATCGTCAGCGATTGGAAAAGGTCAAGTTGGAGGAAGTTGTTTGCATCCTCGATGACGAAGCCCGCACGGCTGCCTGTCGGGTAAGTCGTTAGCGCATCCTGCACAGACACAGCGCCCTGCGTGAGCACCCCAGCCATAACGGTGATATTGGCAAAATCCGTGTTGCTGGCAGTCGTCAATGCTGCTGTCTTGTCCACTTCGCAACCCACACAAGCCACGCCCAGCAGACCAGAACGGGCGCTGTTCACCACGACCGGGAAGCCAGGGTTGTTCAGGTGGTAGGTTTGCGAACAACCGACCGTGGCTGCGCAAAAGGACTGGGCGATAAGGCCGTATATCCTGGTTTCACCGAAATTGATGCCGACAAGGTTCGATATTTTGATTTTTACTTCGTCAAATGGTTTGGTCGTGATAAAACCATAGGTGTTGCGGGTAGTGCCCGTCAGGAAATAAGACCCAAAAGAGAACAATTGCAGTTGGCCCAATTTGGTTTCTTGCACCACGCCGTTCAAATAGGTGGTAATGGTAATGGCATCCAACAACTGGGTGTTGAGCAACGAGACGTTCATCACGTCGAAGCCTGCAAACGTGCCAGCCGGGTAGCCTCCCAGTGCATGTTTTACGGAAACCGAAGCGGCCACGCCCACAGATGCAGTCAATTGGATAGTGGCATAGTCGGTCGTACTGGCCGTCAGCAAATTGTCGGTTTGGTCAACTGCGCAGCCCACACAGGCAATTCCTTCCACGCCCGTTTGTACCCAGTTGACCACGATTGGGTCGGTGGGGTTCGAGAGCGAAGTCGGTGTATTGCAAACAAGGGCGGGCGAGGCACAGAACCGCTGTACCACCATTTTGTAAATCCGGGTCACGCCAAGGTCAACGCCGACCAAGTTTGATATGGTCAATTTGACCTCATCAAAAGGCATGGTCGTAATGAAACCGGCGGTATTGCGGTTGCTGCCCGTTGCCAAGAAAGAACCCAGCGAAAGCAGCACTGTTTTTCCAGTTTTTGATTCTTGCAGTACGCCGTTCAAATAGGTTGAAATCGTCATGGCGTCCAACAAGTCCACCGAGATGAGCGAGGCATTGAAAACGTCAAAGCCTGCAAAATAGCCCGCGGGGTAATCGGTCAATGCATCCTTCACAGCCACTGCGGCAGCGGTGCCAATAGAAGTTGTAAGCTGAATGGTGGCGTAGTCCGTAGCGCTGGCCGAAATGATGTTCTCTGTATTCACAACAGCGCAACCCACGCAAGCAATACCAGTTATACCGGTATTCGGCCCGCTCACCACCACTGGGTATGTCGGGTTCACCATGGGCACCTGTGTGTTGCAAGTCAAAGCTGGCCCAGCGCAAAAACGTTGGACGACCGCATGGTAAACCTGAGCGGTGAACAGCAGGCCCACCAGGGTCTGGTACCTAATCCTGACTTCGTCAAATGCGGCAGTGGTCACAAAGCCCAGCGTGACCGTCCCATCGGCATTGAGCAAGCTGGAACTGATTCCAACAAGAGAACTGACGGCCGTGTAAGTTTCTGCCTGTACGCCATTGTTAAAAGTCGTAATCGTAACGGAGGATGCAATGGAGCCATTGAGCAGCCCTGCCGAACTGACCTTAAACCCGGCGAAGGTGCCCGCAGGGTAAGTGTCCGCAGCGTCATTGTCTCTTACTGCCAAGGTTGCGTTGCAGCCAAGTCCGGTGATGCTCACCGTTGCAAAATTGGCGTTGTTGGCGTCGTTCAAGTTGGCGATGTTGCTCACGCTGCCCACGCAAGGTGGTATTATGCTGAACACATCGTCGTTGATGCTGGCAGCCATGTTGGAGAACGTCGAGGACGTCCAGGGGTACTGCCTGTTGCAGAGCATGGTTCCAGGCACCACGCCTGTTTGCGGGCAATCGGGGTCGTAGCTGTCCACGAGGCCATCGCCATCGTCATCTAGGTTGTTGTTGCAGATTTCGGCACAAGGCGGCTGCACGCTGACCGTGAGCACGTTGGAGAAGACCGTGCCGCAGGTGCTGTTGCCCGTGCAGTTGTACGATACCCTGAAATAAGTGGTCGCCGTCAAGCTGGTGGGCGCATAGCTGCTGGAGGTTGCGCCCGCCACGTTCGTCCAATTGATGTTGTCGGTGGACTGCTGCCACTGTATTCCGCAAGTGCCGGAAGAACCGGTGGCGCTGCTGGTCATCAGGTAGGGGCTTGCGCAGTTTATTGGCATGGCTCGCACCGCCGTCACGGTCTGGCAGGCGACCTCCACGGGCAGGTTGTAGCACTTGAAGTAAAGGCAGTTCATGCGGGAGTCCGCAAGCCCGCCCGAAGCGCCGCCGGCATAGTTGGCGCCATAGTCGAAGGTAATGCTCGAAACATTGTTGTAGCCGAAAGTCACCATCGTCTCGTAGGCCGTCTCGCTGACCATGAAGAAGTCCTGTAGGCTGCCAAGCGCCTTTAGCGAGCCGCTCAGGGTCAGCACGGTGGGCGAGTTCACGGCGTAGTTGGCGTAGCCGCTTGCCTGGATGAACTCCCGCAGGAAGCTGTTGTCCCCGTCGAGGTCCACCGACGACATTTTCAGGTCGGTGAACGGCTTGGGGGCGCCCGTGGTGGCGTCAAGGAAGTCTATCCTGAAACGCACGGAGCGGTCGCCACTTGCATCGTAGGTGCCGTTGGAGTTGAAGAAATCGTAGTCAATGACAGGCTGGAAGGCAGCGTTGTAGCCACCGTTCGTGTTGTCCTGGTCTATGTTGCTGATGACGATGTCCGGGTGCGTCCTCGAAACGATGGTGAGGTTGGCGTTGGTGCCTGCCGCCACGTTGTTGTAGCGGTACACGGCACCGACCGCCCCGGCAGTGCCGGACAGCAGCGTTGGTGCGTGCAAGTTGAGCGTCGGGGAAGAGCAGCCACAGTCGGGGTCGTTGGCGTCCACGAGGCTGTCGCCGTCGTCGTCTATGCCGTTGGTGCAGTTTTCAGGGCTGCAGCCGAACGGGATAAGGTTAGCGCCGGGCACTATCGTCCAAGTGGCGTTGGATGGCGTTCTCCAATAAACTTGGAAGTGGTCGCCGCCAGTGTTGTCCTTATGGAGCAGTTCGACGTAGTATTTTTGACCAGCAACGAGGTTGATGTTGGCTGAGGTTTGTGAGGCATATTTAGTAAATTCGGCAGTACCGGTCCAGCCAGCAAAAGAAGCAATCAAGACCCTGCTGGCTGCCTGCACGTTCGTGCCGAGGTACAGTGCGCAATCGTCGTCACCTGTGATGTTAAAGGAATAGGTTCCTGTCACAGTTGGTTGGATATAGCCCCTTACCCTAGTGCCATAACTGTCGGCCACGTTGTCTGGCCCGTCGAAGCTGGCAATAGTGCCAGTGAAGTTTGGGCTGTTGGGGTAGGAAGCATGGCTGGTCAAACTTGCGACTGACGAACCCGAAATACCCGTCCACCGCTCAAGGGTCAGAGACCCGGTCGGACAGAAGGTCATGCAATCGTCGTCAGCGCCGTCCACGAGGCCATCTCCATCGTCGTCGAGACTGTTGTTGCAGATTTCAGCACAGCTTTGACAAAACCTGAGCGAGATATTGTCAATCTTGAGGGCCGTGCCATTTGCGAAGCCAACAATCCTAACTTTCGTGGCCGTGGCAGGTGTCAAGCCTTTCACTGGGTAGATGTACCCAAATGAGCCGTTCATCACAATATTTGCAAAAACGTCCGATGTTTTTGAGATAAAGGTATTTCCGTTGTAAAATTCAAGATAAACCTTCGCATTGGTACCTGGTTCGTGCCTCCCGACTCCCGCCGTGAAGATGTATTCTTGGTTGGCGGTGCAGGCGACGTCCTGGTAAACCGTGAAATTGGAAGCGGTATTGGCATTGTTCAAAATCAGGAAGTTGCCAGATGAGCCTCCTGGGTCTAGTGTCAGCCCTCCGTTGGAGGCAGTCCAATTAGTTGTGCCTTGCGAGAAATCGCCGTTCGCTACCAAATTCCCAGTTTGGCAGCTTGCGCTGCAAGAAAGGTTCGTCAGTTCATGGCAGTCGTTGCCGCTTTCTTGGGCATAAATGCTGGAAATATTCGTGGCGGTCAAGTCTTGGTCATAGACCCTGACGCTGGCGATGGAACCCGAAAAAAACAGCGAGCTGCCTCCGGTGGCACCTGACCTCGCAGCGCCAAGGTGCAGCGGTTGGTTGCCGTAAATGCCCAAGGTCTTCACTTCTTCGCTGCTCAGTACGCCGTTCACATAAACCCTTTCCACCCCGCCAGTACCACCCGAATAGGTGATGGCAAAATGCTGCCAGACGCCCGGGGTTGGAATCGTGGTGTATGCCATGTCGGGGGCGCCCCAGTGCGAGATTGCGCCAAAATGTGGATTAGAACCGTAGTTGATATGCGCATTGGTGCCATCGCCGCCACCCCGGTACGACCAGCTCAACAAGGATTCCTCGTCGCCAACCACAGGGTTGTAGGCCCATACCATCACGGTAAAATTGCCGCTGCCGGTGATGCCAGCAGGAGCGGTAAAACTCGACAACATCACATCCGTCCCATCAAAAGTGACGGCTTTGCGGCCAGCTACGGTTTCTACAACGGGATTGGTCGTACCGCTCCCGAAATTACCGGCAAGCGAACCTGCGTTTGGCCAAGCGGTGAGCACCCCATTGGCAAGTGCCGCTGCACTCAAATTGATGAGTGGCGTTTGGGTAGTTTGGCATTCGGTATCTTCGCAATCCAGCAAGCCGTCGCTGTCGTCGTCAATGCTGTTGTCGCAGATTTCGGTAGCTCCGCAAATGGGTACGTTTCCACTGAAATTATATAGGTGGATTTCACCAAGCCCCAATGTCATGGACTTTGCAAACATGCCCCCTTCAATATCGCCCGTGCCTGTTTTAATCAAGTTGTGGTTGGGTGCGAACAGGGTTCCTATTACCAGCGAAGCCGTATTGATGGTTAAATTATAAGTAGTGTTTCCAGAAAAATTCCAGAGCACATAAGCCCCGTGCAAGGAGCCACTCAAGCCTGGCATATTGCTGTTGTTCCAGACATAATTTGCCGATAAAGGCAC